>JAUWTX010000124.1 GCA_030614505.1 Desulfuromonadales bacterium | reverse complement strand
TGATCGACTTGTAGTGACGCTTCTCGGCAATCGTACCGCAGGTATAGCCAACGGCAATCAACAACAGAAAGATGAAGAGATCAAGGTTACTGAGAATAACTTCCAGCATGGCTGATTCCTACTCGACCCGTACGGCGGTGCCGTAGGCGAAGAGTTCGGCAGCACCCTGTGCCACTGAGGAGGTGGCAAAGCGAATATTGACGACCGCATTGGCGCCCATCTGCCGGGCCTGCTCAGTCATCCGGTCCATTGCCTCTTGCCGCGATTCCTGCAGCAGCTCCGTATAGCCTTTCAATTCGCCACCAACCAGGTTTTTCAGCCCGGCCATCATATCCCGGCCAAGATGTTTGGCACGTACCGTACTACCCTGCACGATACCAAAATGTTCGACAATTTTCTTGCCGGGCACACTGCCGACATTGGTCAGAATCATAAAAACCTCCAAAAGGGCCGTAAGGTTGTAATATTTTAAGGATCTAAAGCTTTGATTTTACTTATAGCTTAAAGGCTTACAGCTAGCCGTTCCTATTCTGCCTCTTCTCCCATCAGTTTAGCAAGCATATCTGACATACTGATATTTTCATCAGCAGCAGCGAGATGAAACCCGGCTCGCGCTTCCTCCTGACGCACTTTTTCAGGGATCTCTGCCAGGAAACGACTAAGCTCGCGAGACTCTGCTTTGCCGTACTTCATGCGCACGTCAGCGTGCAGGATAGTCAGTTTCTCCCGGGCACGGGTAATGCCAACGTAGCAGAGGCGGCGCTCTTCGTCGACATCAAAGGTTTCGGACACCGATTTCTTGTGTGGCAAAAAACCCTCTTCAAAACCGGGCATGAACACGTGGGGAAACTCCAACCCCTTGCTCGAATGCAAGCTCATCAGCACCACAGCATCCTTGGCCAGCTTTTTCTCCTTGCTGTCAGAACCGGGTTCATCACGATCAAGCAACGCAACCTTTTCCAGGAAACCGGACAAGGTCGGCTTGCTATCGCGCCCCTCGTAGGTGGCGATGGCATTGATAACCTCCTGAACATTCTCAACGCGGCGTTCGACTTTCTCCCGTGAATCCGGTTCACGACGCAATTCCGCTTCAAGTCCGATTGCGGCGAACAGCTCTTTTGCCGTATCGGCAAGCCTTCCTCCACTACGAAACCAGCGCTTGTGATCTTCGACCAGGGTGGTAAACCCTGCCAGGGCGTCGGCGGCCCTGGCATTGATCCCTTTGATCATGCGTGCCTTGCGAATCACCTTCCAGAGAGGCTCCTTACTGACAATCGAAGTGCGGATCAACAAGTCGGCGGTAGTACGACCAATACCGCGGCGCGGGTAATTGAGGATACGTAGCAGGTTGACTTCGTCGTAAGGGTTGACGATGAAACGCAGGTAGGCAATAGCATCCTTGACCTCCTTGCGGTCGAAGAACTGCTGGCCGCCGATCAGCACATAAGGAACATCAGCAAAGCGCAGTTCCTGCTCAAAGACCATGGTCTGGGCATTGGTCCGCATCAAAATAGCGTGATCCTTATGTGCCATACGCTTAGCGTCCACATTATGACGAATCCGCTCAATCACGGCACGCGCTTCATCTTCGGCATCAATGCACTTGACCACGCCTATCTTCTCACCATCGACATCTGCGGTCCAAAGCGTCTTCTCCTTGCGTTTCTGATTATGCTTGATCACCGTATTTGCAGCATTGAGAATATTCGCCGTTGAACGATAGTTCTGTTCAAGCTTGATGACACGGGCTCCGGCAAAGTTCTTTTCAAAATCAAGGATATTGCCCGGATCGGCCCCGCGCCAGCCGTAGATCGACTGGTCATCATCACCGACCACGCAGAAATTGCCCCATTTATCGGCGAGCCGTTGCATCAGGGTGAACTGGGCGGTATTGGTGTCCTGATACTCATCAACCATGATGTAACGGAAACGGTTCTGGTAACGCTCCTGGACTTCTGGGAACTCATCGAAAAGACGTACCACCAGCATGATCAAATCGTCGAAATCAACGGCGTTGTAACTTTTCAGGCTCTTTTGATATTCGGGATAAACTGCTTTTGCCATCTCGCCGATAAGATCACCGCGCATGAAGGGGCCAAACTTCTCCGGCGTCAGCAGACTGTTCTTGGCATCGGAGATCTTCCAGAGGATGGTATCGGGCGAGAGACCATGGTCGGCATTGATATTGTTCATCAGGTCTTTGATCAGGCGCTGCTGATCGGAGGTGCCGTAAATACTGAAGTTGCGTTTGTAACCGAGCTGTTCAATATCAGCACGCAGGATGCGGCAGCAGAGCGAATGAAAAGTCGACACCTGGATACGTTCCGCCTTGCTGCGACCGACCAGTCCAGCAACCCGCGCCTGCATTTCGCGTGCAGCTTTGTTGGTAAAGGTAACCGCCAGCACCCGCTCCGGGTCAATACATTTTGACCCCACCAAATGCGCCACCCGGTGTGTGATCACCTTGGTCTTGCCCGAACCGGCCCCGGCCAGCAACAACAGGGGCCCTTCGGTATGCAACACTGCTTCCAGCTGTTGCGGATTAAGGGAATTCAAACTCATAGCGTCAATCTGCTCCGCAACAGGTTAACAGAAATATCCCTGCCGCAGGGTGCGACCGGAGGATTATGAAACATCAATTTATCTCCTGGAATTAACGGGTCGGATGAATATTTTGTGACCCTGAAATGCGCTCGCAGATATTATGCAAAGCTACGGCAAAAGACAAGGGGGAATACAAGCTGTAAGGCTGTAAGCTTTAGGGCTCTAAGGTTAAAACCTTAAAGCTTACAGCCCTACAGCTTTATAGCTTTTTACTGCCTTACAACCGATTGTACCCGTTTAGCGCAGCAACTCGATAAGCTTCCGCCATGGTCGGATAATTGAACGTCGTATTGATGAAATACTTGATATTGTTGTATGGAGCAGGCTGAGCCATGATCGCCTGGCCGATGTGGAGAATTTCTGCAGCATTGTGGCCGAAGCAGTGGATGCCGAGAATTTCCAGCATTTCACGGTGAAAGAGCAGCTTGAGCATACCGGCCTTGTGAGCCGTGATCTGGCCACGGGCCAGGTTGCGGAAGAAAGAGCGCCCCACTTCATAGGGGATGCGCTGTTCGGTTAACTCTTGTTCTGTCCCGCCCAGGCAACTGATCTCCGGAGAGGTGTAGATGCCGGTCGGGATATCCCTGACCAGGCGCTCGTCGCAGTGCCCCTCGGCGATATGAGTGCCGGCAAAGCGCCCCTGATCGTAAGCAGCACTCGCAAGATTGGGAAAACCAACAAGGTCGCCGACCGCATAGATGTGCGACAGGGCTGTCTGATACGCATCGTTCACCGCAAGGTTGCCGCGATGGTCGATCTCTATACCAATTGTCTCAAGTCCCAACCCTGTAGAATTGCCGGTGCGTCCATTGGCCCACAACAGCATGTCCGACTTTATGACCTTGCCGGTGGCCAGGTGCAGCACAACACCGGTTTCACTAACCTCCACCCGCTCATATTCTTCATTCTGACGAATAACAAGGCCCTGTTCGTCACGCATGTGGTAGCTGAGGGCATTGCTGATCTCTTCGTCGAGATATTCGAGTAAGCGCTCGCGGGTGTTGATCAGGTTGACTCTCACACCAAGATCCTTGAATGCCGATGCGTACTCGCAGCCAATCACACCGGCACCGTACACAGTCAGTGTACTGGGCAGTTCACGCATCTGCAGAATCGTGTCGCTATCAACCACGCGCGGATTGTCGAAATCGATATCCTCAGGACGGTAGGGGTGCGAGCCAGTCGCAATAACAAAATGATCAGCCGTGAATTGACGATGATTGTCCGATTCGTCTGTTACCTCGACACTGTGCGAATCGACAAAGCGGGCGAATCCTTCAATCACCTCGACGCCATTACGCTCGTAAAATCCCTCTCGGTCACGGACCTGCTGATCAACCACATCCTTAACAGCAGCCATAAGATCGTCGGAGGTCACCTTCACATGATGATGGCCCCGATTGAAAAGACGGCTTTTCTTCTCCTCGGAGAACTGCCTGACCACATGAATGAGTGTCTTGCTCGGAATCGTCCCCAGATGCGTACAGCCGCCCCCCACCAGAGTGTGGCTTTCAATGACAGCGACAGACTTGCCAGACTTGGCGAGCATGATCGAAGCGCCTTCACCGCCCGGTCCGCTACCGATCACAATGACATCAAAGTGTTTTTTCAATACTTCCATAGGAATTCCTGGCTCACGTTATGAGGGTAAATAGACAAGCTCATTAAGAATAAAGGAAACCGGAAACTTTGCAATAGCCTCGCAAGCTTCTCCCCCGAAAGTCGTCTATCATTTCACCATAATCTGCAAATAAACAACTCTTCACGTTTTTTTCACATTTTTCCCACGTTTCTGTCACACCCCTTCCACTATAGTGCAGATCAACAATCACACGTTGCCGACCCCGGAGCCCTACGAACAGGATCCTGACCCGTTCAAGCGGCACTACCACACTGGGATGACGCAAATTGGACACTGTTTAAAAAACGACACCAAAAAGCTTTCCACTTGCTGGACTAAAAGTTACCTCCTGGGCCTTGATGTTATGAGGCCCTTTTTTTTATTTCTATAACCTCAAGAGGAGGTAAGGGTGAGCAAGTCTGAAGAATGACTGGTGCACCCACCAATCTCAAAGAACAAAAGGCCCTGTCATTTCTGACTGGGCCTTTGCAATATGGCGGAGGGGGGGGGATTCGAACCCCCGGTGGGTTGCCCCACAACAGATTTCGAATCTGTCACCTTCGGCCGCTCGGACACCCCTCCGTAGGATTCCATGCGGGACACCCTTTATAATGTCTTTTGTGATTTTTTTCCAGCTCTTAATTCCTGAAAAAAGCCACTGAGCAGTTGACTGCATTCCGTACCAAGCACACCCTCGGTGACTTCGACTTTGTGATTGAACCGCTCGTCCTGTGCAAAATCGTAAATTGAACCGACGGCGCCGGCTCGTGGATCGCGGCAAGCATAAACCAGGCGCGGAATGCGCGCCAGGATGATTGCTCCCATGCACATCACACAGGGTTCGAGGGTGACGTAGAGGGTAGTGTCGAGCAGGCGCCAGTGACCGATATGTTCTGCGGCCTGGCGAATTGCCACCATCTCGGCGTGGGTGGTCGGGTCGTTACTTGTTTCACGCAAGTTGTGGCCACGACCGATGACTTCGCCATCGAAAACAATGACCGCACCAATCGGCACCTCACCCAGAGCCTTGGCGACATTGGCCTCGTCAAGTGCAGCCTGCATATAGAGGACAGTCTGATTTGTTGATAGATTCAAGGATTCCTCTGTTGCAAAAGGTTGTTTATCTTGCAGGAGTTCTGTGGGAGTTGGCGGCAGAGGCTATCACTACAAAGCACTTCATACTATAACGCATCATTCAACTCAACCCAGAAAGTGGCCCCACCGCCTGGGGTGTCTTCAACCTTGGCCTGCCCCCCGTATAAGCGGGCAATTTTTTGCACAGTAGCGAGGCCAACACCACTTCCGGTCATTTTTTCTCCTGTCGAACCACGGTAGAATACGTCGAAAATTTTGTTTTGTTCTTCCTTTGGAATACCCTGCCCGTGGTCACGGACATAGAAGCGAACCATCTTCCCGGTACGTTCTCCTCCAACCTCAACGAGCCCTCCGTTAGTGCAGGCATAACGCAGCGCATTGCCAATCAGGTTTTCAAAAATCTCGATCAACAATGATTCCGGTACCAGGATATCCGGCAAATCCCCAACCACAACTTTCGCCCCGACGCTGACAATCTTGTGATCCAGTTCAGTGAGTACATATTTGAGAGCATCATTGGTATCAACCGGCGTGGCGGGAGACTTAATGTTACCGGCTCTAGCCAAAGCAAGGAGATCCTCAACCAGCAGTGACATCTTGTCCCCCTGCTGCTCGATTATATTAATAAGTTCCCGGACTTCCTCGCTCAATTCGCTCGCATAGGTTTCCTTGATCAGGTCGGCATAACCGACGACTGCAGAAATGGGGGTGCGTAAATCATGGGAAACCGTATAAACAAAAGCATCCAGTTCCTGATTGGCGGCCATCAGCTTTTGCTCGACGAACTTACGCTCGGTGATGTCCAGGAACGAGACGACCGCACCGATCGTCTGGTTACCCCGGTGCAAAGGATAAGACCAATACTCGACAGGAAGACTGCTGCCATCTTTACGCCAGAAGACTTCGTCTTCCAGGTGAACTTCACTGTTGCGTTGATACGCATGGCAAATGGCACAATCTTCAGCGGGGTAGGGTGTCCCATCTGTCCGCGTGTGATGAATCAGTTGGTGCAGGTTGATATCGAGCAGTTCACTTTCCTTTTCAAAGCCAAGCAAGCTGAGGCAGGCCGGATTACAGAAAGTACAGTTCCCCTCAAGGTCGAGACCATAAATACCCTCAGCGGCCGAATTCAGTAAAAGCTTGGTCTGTGCCATGCTTTCCTTCAGGCCTCTTTCAGTC
>JAUWTX010000067.1 GCA_030614505.1 Desulfuromonadales bacterium | reverse complement strand
TACGATTGGTGTGTTCGCTCTGGTATCAGTAGCAACACCGGTTTTGGCCAAGGATGCCTGGCACCAGTTTTCTGCCAGTGAAGCCCAGGCCAGCACACTTGGAAAAGACAAGCTCAAGCCGAGCATAAAGCTGTTTATGAAGGGACAAAAACACGCCAAAGTTCTCAAGGAGGCTGGAGAGTTCAAGGCAAACAAGCGCAGTAACGGTTTTGGTAAGTCCGCACAGGTCGCTTGTGATACAGCATTCATCTCTGCTCTGATGAGTCTGCAGAGCCGGGCTGAGCGGGAAGGAATGAATGCAGTTATTGATATTTACACAATTACCAAGGACAAGAAATTTGAAAGCGCCGACCAGTATTCCTGCATCAAGGGCGCTTTTGCTACCAATGTCGCCTTGATGGGGACAGTGGTTAAACTGGCCGATTAGCGATAGTGGGGAGAGGAACAAAATTCAAAAGGCAAAGAGGCCAGGCAAAGCGCCTGACCCCTTATGTTTACTGGAGCGGGAAACGGGATTTGAACCCGCGACCTTCAGCTTGGGAAGCTGACACTCTACCACTGAGTTATTCCCGCTAATGAAATGTGATTATTTTCAAAGTCCACAACAGCAATTCTTGGGACGGTAAATCTAAAAAAGAACAATATTCTCAACTGAGGTGGAATCAAAAAAGTGCCTACAACACAATTAAGACATGCGCTTTAAATCGATCTTACGAAACAATCAAAGAACAGATTTAATTGCTTCGCAGAGGCGATCCATATTGTCAGGCGTCATCCCAGCGACATTGATTCGGCCAGAGCCAACGATATAGATTGAGTACTTCTCACGCAGTTGATCAACCTGGTCCTTGGTCAGACCTGAGAAGCTGAACATGCCGCGCTGATTAATGATTGAGGAGAAATCCTGCTCAACGCCCTTCTCTTTGAGAGTCTTGACAAACAGATGACGCATTTCGTTGATTCTGTCACGAATTTCAGCAACTTCTTCAATCCACTGAGTCTTTAGTCCCTTGTCGCCGAGTACGACAGCAACGATCTGGCCGCCATGTGAGGGAGGATTCGAATAGTTATAGCGGATTCTCAGCTTGACTTGGCTCATCACAGTGGCGGCCTGCTCATTACTATCGGCGACAACAGTCAAAGCTCCAGTCCTTTCACGGTAAAGACCGAAGTTTTTCGAGAAACTCGAACAAATCAGCATCTGCTTCACTTTTTTTGTCAACTCTAGCAAACCGGCACGGTCCTCCACAACGCCGTCTGCCAGACCCTGATAAGCGAAATCGACTAGAGGCAGCACACCTTGTTCAGCCAGCAGGTCGCCGATCAGAGCCCACTGTTCTATGGTGGGATCGATGCCGGTCGGATTGTGACAGCAACCGTGCAGAAGTATCACATCCCCCTTCGGAATCTTTTTGATCGAAGCGCACATGGCGTCGAAATCAAGTCCGTTGGTAGCGGGATCGCGATAGTCGTACTTTTCACATGTCAGACCGGCTGCGGCAAAGATAGTATTATGATTAGCCCAAGTAGGGTTACTCAGCCATAGCTTGGCCTCGGGGTGCACGGTGTGCAGATAATCACCGGCAACTCGCAGTGCTCCCGTGCCGCCGGGACATTGTGCAGTCGCAGCACGTTTGGTGGTGATGATTTCGTGCCCTTCACCGAACAGCAGCCCCTGAACCTGCGCGCAGTATGCTGGTTCGCCGGTCATTGGCAGGTAGCCCTTGGAGTTTTCCTGCTCAAGGATTTGCTTTTCAGCCTCTTTTACCGTATCCAGAACCGGCGTCTGCCCTTTAGCATTTTGATACACGCCAACGGAAAGATTGATCTTGTCAGGATTGGGGTCCGCCTTGAACAACTCGGTCAAGCCAAGAATCGGATCGGGGGGAGCAATTTGTACCTTCTCGAACATTCCGGATAACCTCTCTTAATCAGGGTATAAAGAGCCAGACCAATCAGCTTAACTCTTTGTTATTATTGGAGCGGGAAACGGGATTCGAACCCGCGACCTTCAGCTTGGGAAGCTGACACTCTACCACTGAGTTATTCCCTCGAACAGGGCGTGATTATAGGGTGCCGAAATTTACCTTGTCAATCCTTATTGTGGTAATGACGGCAAAGAAAGTCTTTCGCTTCTGTCTCGCTACTGACCTCACCAGATATTTCTGCATTTCTCAACATTTCCAAAGCATTCGACATCTCCGGGCCTGCACCGAGCGACAGTTCGTTGTGCAGCCAGTGACCATTGACCAGGTCAGCGGGGCGCCGATCACCGAGACGCCCAACAAAAGGCACCAAGACTTGAACTTCTGCAAGGGTTTGTTTTAAATCCGGCAATTCAACAGTCAGGACCAGCAATAGAAGCTTCGGGGCGATACGATAACGTGCTGCCCACCACGCATAGGCTCGTTCGCTACGAGCAATAGTAGAAAACTCGTTCAGTGCATCCTCATCGAGAGCAACAATGGCTGAGATATTTGCCCTGGCTTTACGACTGAGTAGCCACTTTTTGGCCAGAGATACCGGCAACTCCTGCTCTATTGACATCAGCAGGAAAGTCCAGAGCAGCAAGGTTTCATTGCTGAGACCTTGCTCAACCTCTTGTCCCAGCCATTCACTGACAATGGGCTCGTCATCAACAAGCTGCTGCCATGAAGCACGGCAGGCTTCCAAACATCCCGTCAGCGTCATAATCGTGCTGGCAAATCCTTCTCCAAACAACTGCCCCCCTGCCCCGCATTCATGAAGCAAGCGAAGCCCCAAGACTGCCTGCTCGTCCGCGAGGATCTTCCAGACCTCCTGACGGACTCGTTCCGGAGCAATGTGATCCAAACCCGTAACTTCACTTTGCATGGCCTGCAGTGTCCCGACATCGACCATCAGACCAAGAGTCGTTGCGTGCCGAACCCCCTTGATAATCCGCAGCGGGTCGTTGGTGAAAGAATCTTTGCCGACCATGCGCAGAGAGCCCTGTTGCAAATCATTCAGGCCACAGCAGGGATCGACCAGGGAAGAGGCTGACAGGTCTCCTGACAAGGGTAAAGCCAGCGCATTGATCGTAAAATCCCGATCCAGCAGGTCACGTTCAAGGTCCGGGGCACGAAACAGCGCAAAATCGAAATTAAGACCTTCGTCATCCTGACTAACAACGACCC
Source organism: Desulfuromonadales bacterium (assembly GCA_030614505.1). Taxonomy (GTDB): domain Bacteria; phylum Desulfobacterota; class Desulfuromonadia; order Desulfuromonadales; family BM103; genus M0040. Next base: position 5,343 of record JAUWTX010000067.1, on the reverse strand, counting down.
GGCTCTGCAACCTATCCTGGTCCAACCAGAACCAGCAGCCCTCAATCTGTCGGGCAAACTCTTTGGCCAGCGCGGTAGGATCGTCAGGAAAAATCAGGTCCAGGTCAGTGACCGGACGACCAATCACGGCATCACGGATGGCACCACCGACCAGGTAGGCATCTTTTGTAGAGCAGAGAGCAAGGAGGAGGTCGAAATGAGGGAAGCACTGCAAGGTGTCAGGCAGTTTGTCGATGGCGACCTGCATTGCACACCCTATTTAGAGGAAAGTGGGATTTCTTAAAAAAAGGGTCCCGCTCAATACGAGGCCTTTTCTTTGGCTTCGGCAGACTGGGTCAGAATCCCTTTGGGGAAGAACAGGTTACGGACGCGGCAGTATTTAATCAGGATAGCTTAATAAGTGTCAATGGCAAACTCACCAGAAAAGGTGGGAAGTTCTGACTAAACGAAGGATTCTTTAGCGGACGATTCGGGAAGCGACAGACAGGGTCTGAAATGGTATCTGGATGCCGTATTCTTTAGCCACCTTCAGGTTGATAACAAACGAAACCTGGTGTGGTTTGTACATAGGCATATTGTCAGTCTTTCTGCCATCTAAGACCTGCCCGGCCATCTCGGCAAGTTTCTCGCCCTGCTCCACAGCACTGCTTTCCAAAACCATGAAAGCACCCATTTCGGCCGCACCTGCACGCAGGGTAATAACAGGCAGCTGTCTTGCAGAGGTAAACTCGATAACACGACTGAGATAAGAATCAGCATGCTCACTACAAGCCAGGAAGACTCCATCGCTATCGGCAGGAAGAGCCTCGAGCAGGGACATATGATCCTTCGGCTTTTTAACCGCCAGGGAAATGACAGCAACCCCCTTCTTCTTGCCACTTTCTTCCAGGACTGTTTTTTGCAGGTTACCTTCAGGGCTGTTGAAATCGTAAAGGACTGCCAGCTTTTGTGCTTTGACAGCCTCAGTAAAGTACTTGAAAAGGGCTTGAACCGGCGCATCACCACGAACTCCAGTCATATTGCGACTGGTCTTGGTCTTTGCCGAAACAATTCCAAGCCCCACGGGGTCATAAACATCAGCAAAGAGCGTCGGAACTGGTGCGGCTTCCGCTTTAGCTGCCAGGGTTGCGGAAGGACCATAGGTCACAATCAGTTCGGCACCCAAGGCTACCGCTTTTCTGATGCTGTTGCGTAAAGACATGACATCGGCGTTTGGGGATTGCACATAGATTCGACAGCTATCGCCACAGAAAGACTTTGAATTCTCGACAAAAGCAGCATGAACATTCTGATAACGCTGCTGGGAGTTTGCCATAACAACGGCAATCAGGCGCTCCTCAGCGGCAATGGCTTCAGATGAGACTCCGAGCCAACCACCAAGGATAATTATGCAAAAAAGCAGAAACCGCCTCACAAAGTTCCCTCAAACCCGAGAAGTGAAGCCAAAATGTCTCTAGCGTGACCCAAATGCAGTGTTTACATCAGTGGGTATTACGTTAAAAGACACAAATTCATGGCAAAAACCACATATCAAGCAAATTAAGTTGATATGCAAAAAACATGGAAATTTGCAGACATTGTTCAAAAAAGAGTTCCGAGAACAACACCAAGAGCAGAAAGTGGACCTGTATCACTAACACCATCAACGGCTTTCTCAACTTTATGCAGCGTGGTTTTGGCGTCGCGATAAAGATCATCCTCGTTAACCAGACGTCCGAGGGTTCCATACCCATCGTCAATCTTGCCGGCGATGCTGTTGACCCTTGCCATGCTGTCGCTGACATTGTCGTAGAGGGCATCATCATGCAGAAGTTTGCCGAGAGAGCCCTTGCCCTGGTTGATCTTGTCGGTAATCTCGTTGAGGTTGGAAATAGTTTGAGAGGCTTCATTGTAAAGTCGATCATCAACCAGCAACTTACCCAGGGTACCCTCACCCGACTTGATCTGCGCAGAGAGATCGGCAAGATTTATCAAGGTGTGATTGAGATTATCGTACAGAGTCGGATCGGCTATCAGTTTGCCGAGAGTCCCCTCGCCACTCTCGAGCCGAGCCAGCAATTGATTGAGGTGCCGGGTCATGCTGGCCATCTCATCATAGAGCGCCGGATTGTTAACCAGTCGCCCCAAGGTGCCTTCACCCTCGTCAATCTTGGATAAAATATGCTCGAGACGATTGATCGCCTCGGTGAGCGGCGCACTGCTCTTATCGACCAGATCACCCAGGGGGCGGAGAATACGATCCTGGTTGCGATCAAGATTGGTAATCAGCTGATCGAGATTAGCCGAAGCCTCAGTTCGCACCTGGCTGCCTGGCGGCAATAGCTGACTTTCCGGCGAGCCGAGATTAAGGCCGAGAAAAACTCCACCCAGCATGTTGGTTTGTCGAATCTGCGCCAGCGTATCTTCGTGAACACTGTCTTTGCGATTGACATAAAAGTCGACACGAACATGATGCTCTTCAATACTTATCTTTTTAACCTTACCGGCATTAACACCTGCGATCCTGACCGTATCACCGACTTTTAAACCTACCGAAGAGTTGAAATGAGCAATATACGCATACTGGTCTTCAAAAGGACGCCAGTCCTCCACGAGTTCAATCATAACGGCCAGCAAGATCAGGGCTGACAGAAAAAACAACCCGACTTTCTGCTCGACAGACATAGCCATACTAGTCCTCTTCCCCTTTAATACCTTTAGTCGTTGTATAGATAAAGTTTCGTACGATTGGATTCTGGCTTTTCTTGATCTCTTGAGGGGTTCCAACAGCAATGATTTCACCATCGTGTATCATCGCAACCCGATCTGAGAGATAGAGAGCAAAATTGAGGTCATGACTGACGATAATCGTCGTCAGGTTAACCTTCTCCTTGAGAGACATGATGACTCGTGCCAACTCATCGGATGTCACCGGATCCAGTTCTGCGGTCGGCTCATCGTAAAGAATCAGGTCGGGGTTCATCGCCAGGGAACGGGCGATCGCCACCCTCTTCTTCATGCCGCCGGAAAGCTCCGAAGTCAGCAACGCCTCCTTGCCGGCAAGCCCAACCAGTCGCAGTTTTTCCCGGATAATCCGTCGAATGCGCACTTCACCACATATCTGCTTCTCACGCAACCAGAGGCCGACGTTCTCACCAACCGACAATGAGTTAAAGAGTGCCGATGACTGAAAAACCATGCTGTAACGAAAATTACGGTTTGCGTTTATCTTCCCTGTCTCAGCTACATCATGACCGTTGATCAAAATCTGTCCGCTGTCCGCTGTCTCCAGTTTAACAATATGTTTGAGGAGCAGACTTTTCCCGGTTCCGGAGGGACCGATGATCGAAAACGTCTCGCCAGGTTCGATGGTCAGGTTGATGTCTTTGAGGACATGATTGTCACCAAAAGACTTGTTGAGGTTCTCGATCTGAATACGCACACCTTCCGAGCCCTCATAGCCTAGTTGACAAATGTCACCCTCTATGATGGTGGGTGCAAAGCCGTGGGCAAGTTTAGCCCAGAAAGAGCCTAGAGGGTTCAAAACAAGATTCCTTACATCATGATGCGGGTCAAAAGATAGTTGGCTACCATTATCAGCAGAAAAGAGAGAACGACTGACCGGGTCGTTGATTCGCCGATACCGCGTGCACCACCACTGGTTTTAAAACCTACATAACATCCGACATGAGCAATAATGCCGCCAAAGATCATGGCCTTTAAAAGACCTTTAAAAATTTCCTTATAGCTCAGCGCTCGAACCATATTGTCGTAATAGACACTAAAGGGGACATCAATCTGTGGGTTGATATCTGCAACAATGCCACCACCGAGGATGCCTACGACAGTTGCAAAAGCGACCAGTGCCGGCACGCTGAAGAGGCAGGCAATCAGTCTCGGCATGGCCAGGTAGCGCACCGGGTTGATTTCCAGCGTTTTCAGTGCATCAATTTCTTCATAGACCTGCATAGCCCCTACTTCGGCTGCCATCGCAGAACCTATGCGGCCAGCAACCAGCAGACTGGTCATAACCGGGCCGAGTTCTTTTACCATCGATATGCCGACTATCGCACCGATCGCCTCCTGGCTGCCATAATTAGCCAGTTCTGAACCCGTCTGTACTGAAAGCACCATACCGACGAAAAGGGCCACAAGCATGGCAATCGGCAAGGTACCGATACCGATGATACTCATCTGACGAAAAATGCTGGCCAGGTTGCGGGGAGCTTCCTTGAAGTAATAAACTGTTTCGCAAAGAAGCGCCAGCATCTCACCGACTCCCTGAGCGACATTAAGCAGCTTATCTCTTATTGTTGTAAAAAGACTCATAAAAGCACTTATCTTGTTTACGTTCGAAGGTTGTGAAAAGACGCAACCTCACATCCGTTCAGACAATGGCACATCCCAGCGCAACCCCCATGGCAGATAAAATAAATTGAGCTGCTTGCCGCTGTCACTGTTACGATAGCTGAGCAAGCCTTTCAGGACACGGACATCAGTCTCACGTACCGAGTCCTTGCGGTATTCAATCAAAGGGAAAAGTTCCCAGGCCACTCTGTCGGCCTGTTTCTCATGCCAGTAAAGATTCCAGAGCAAACTGACAATGTGATTACCCTGCTGGTCCCATTTCTGTTGGTAAACACGCCAGAGAGGTGACCACAAACGTTCAATCGATTCGTTACCAGGGAAAAAAGTCTCAAACAACGCAAGAATGTGCAGGTGGCTCACACCGTTTATCTGCTTATATCCAAAGAGAGGCCAGAGATCGACACGATGTAGAGAATCACCCGTCTCAAACTTGGTCTCCCTCAGATTCTGGTAAAGGAAAAAAAGGATGCGATCCCGGCGCTGCTCAATCAGTTCGGAATTCATCTCCTCAATTTTATATATCGGCCAAATGTACCATCTCTCCCTCTTAACATCCATGGTTTCGTCAGAAAAAAACGGCAGTATTTTTAAGCCGTGGTACTTTTCTCCTTTGGTCACACGCACTAATGGCCAAGGGGCGTTCCACAACCGGTAATCCTTGACGCGATTTTCGGTGTAGGAAAAAAAAGGCCAGAGGACCGTCCGGGAAGTCCTCTCCGGCGACTCTTTACTGATATAAAAAGGCCAGGCCGCCCTCACCTCTTTTGGGTTGTCACTGTCAAGCTTCAAAGATTCCGAAAAAAAGATAGGCCAGAGGAAAAACTTTTTACGATAGACACCCTGCTTGCTGCTCTGGCCATAAATCGGCCAGAACTTGTAACCAGATTCATTCTCACCGGAGATCTTGGCAAAAAATGGCCAGAGGACGTTATCAATTCGCGTTGTTTTGCGCTCCGTACGTCCGTAGAGAGGGAAGAGAGTAAAAGAGATGCGGTC
>JAUWTX010000199.1 GCA_030614505.1 Desulfuromonadales bacterium | reverse complement strand
GGAAGCGGCTGCGTCCAAGTTTGGCCTCAAGATGGAACAGATCAAGCGCTGGGTGGAAGATGGTTTGGTCAGGGCAGAGAAAGAGGGCGACCTGGTGACCCAGGTCAACATTGATGATGTGCGCCTCGAAGTTGAAGCGATGGTCAAGCAGGCAGAGTAGCGAGTGGCGCGAGGCGTGAAAAATCAAAATCGCAAAGCATAGACTCCTGATTTGTTGGCCCGTTTCAGGTGAACTCCGCAAGGTCTTTTCGCACCTCGCACCTCGCGCCTCAGGTTTTAGATGCCTGCCTCTTGCAATTGTTTGAGAAGCGTTTTCTGTTCGTCGGTCAGATGATCCGGGACGGTGACTTCAACAACGGCATACAGATCCCCTGCCGATTGGCCGGCACGGCCAGGCACACCAAAACCACGCAGGCGAATCTTGCTGCCGTTTTGCGTGCCTGGCTTGACCTTGATCCGCTTGACTTCATTGAGGGTTGGAACTTCAACAGATGTACCGAGGCAGGCTCCCGTGAAAGGAATTTTGACGGTGTGAAGCAGATTGCGCCCATCGCGTTTAAAACGGGCGTCGGAAGTGACATGGATTTCGAGTAATAGATCGCCGGGAGGGCCGCCGGATGGACTGGCGCCGCCTTTGCCGGCAATGCGGAGTTTCTGCCCCGGTTCGACACCCACCGGAATACGTACCTGGATTTGCTCGATAGTGTCGTTGCGATCCAGGTCGACCCGCCGCTCACCGCCGAGAATAGCCTGACGGAAGGGGATGGTGACGCGCATCAGGTAGTCCTGGCCTTTGACCGGCCTGGGCCGACGGTTCTGGAAGCCGGACCTGCGCCCGCCGCCGAACAACTGGCTGAAAATATCATCCCCGTCACCAAAGCCGAATTCCCGGAAGATGTCGCCGAAATCGGCATTCCTGAAAATGTCCTCCTGGCTGAAGCGCTGGTGGAAGCCGGCGTCACCGAACTGGTCGTACTGTCGTTTCTTCTCCGGGTCGGAGAGGACCGCGTAGGCTTCACTGACCTCCTTGAAACGCTCTTCAGCCTGCTTGTCGCCCGGGTTTTTGTCAGGATGATGCTTGATTGCAAGCTTGCGGTAGGCCTTTTTTATCTGGCCCTCGCCGGCAGTTTTGTCGATACCGAGTACGGCATAGTAGTCTTTACCCATCATGAATCCTTTCAGCCCCGGTTGTGTTAAATGAAAGATCCCGGGAGCCCTGCGGCATCGACAATATAATGATGGGGTGGTCGAGCGTCAAGGTGACAATCAAGAAAATGGTCCGCTGTCTGAGGAAATCAAAAATCGTCTTTATTGTTGCTTCCAGTTTTTTCGCACTTCTCGTCTCGCACCTCTATGGTTTCCATTCCGCCAGATGCTCCTGAACAAATCGGACCACGCGCTCATGCTCTTCTTGCCCCTTGCCGGATACTTCGAACGGTTCGCCAACAGCGAAATGGATAGGGCGTGAGGGGATGAGCGGCCCGAAGTCCTTGTGCAGGCTTCCCCGGGACCAGGCCCAGGTGAGCAGGGCGACCGGTACGACCTTGACTCCCGCTTTGCGGGCCAGTTTGATACCGATGCTGTTGAAGGCTTCAGGGTCAAAGGTCTCTGAGCGGGTGTGTTGCGGAAAGATAATGATCGAATAGCCGTCCTTGAGCCTCTGGAGGCCCTCGGCCAAGACTGTTTTCAGGTCATCGCGAGGGTTGGTCCGGCCCACCACAATCGGGTTGCGGCTTTTCATGATGTGTTTGAAGACCGGGTACTCGGTAAGGCTGCGCTTGACCACGTAGGTCAGATCAGTCTTGCCGGTCACCAGAATGGCTGGCAGAAAGAAGGTCTCCAGGGTGCTCATATGGTTGGCGATAAAAATACATGGTTTATCCAACCCTGCAAGGTTATCCATGCCGGTGATGTGGCACTGGCAACCGACACTTTCAAGGATTTCAACAGTTTCGGTGCTGCCGGCATACCAGCTTTTAAAGTTGTAGCGGCCTCTGTAGGCGGCGTGTCCGTGACGCAACACCATAAGGATGATTTTCCAGTAAAATGCCACACTGGGGAAGGTTCGGGTGAACCAACCAATTCTTTTGGGTTTCGTGTGATAAGTATCACCTTGAAAGTAGGGTGTGATATCAATCATGTGCACTTCCGTTAACCTGGGTCAGTAAGTGTAAGGCTGAGAAAGGATAAATGGCCATTGTGATCGTTTTTTGATTACAGGATGGGCTCAGGACGTCGTGAGCGAAAACCAAACACAAACAATCCTGTCGCCATCACCAGCCCTGCGAAAACAAACAGAACATTCAGTCCGAACCACTGCCCAATATAGCCTAATATCAACGAACCTGCAAAGGATCCTGCATCGATGCCGCCGGTGAAGATCCCTGTTGCCTTGCCCCTGATTTCTACAGGTTCGTTGCGCACCGCCAGGGTATTGAGCGATGGAAAGAGGAAGCCATGGCCGACACCGGCACAGGTTCCCGTCAGGACAAGAAAACTCAAGCTGTGAGTAAAGGGCAGCAAGAGCAGGCCTGCGGCGAAAAACCCGATGCCATAGGGCAGTATCCGGTTCTCTCCATAACGGTCCGCAAGACGGCCGCCCACAATCCGGGTGGCAATCGCGCCGGCCGAATAACTGATATAAAAAGCTGAAATCAGACCCAGACTACGTTCCTCGGCGAGGGGCGCAACAAAGTTGCCGATGGCGGCGATGCCGGTGCCGAACAGGGCAGAGAGCATCCCGACAACGAGGAATTTCCCCTTTTTCAGCAGTTCAAAAAAAGACGGGCCATTCGAGGTTGTCTGGTGGAAGCTTTCCTTGAGCGGCAGATGCGCAACCAAAGCAATCATCGAGAGGCCCGAAGCCGTCAGGAACAAGCCACTGAACCCTGCCCGGTTGAGAACCACCTCAGTCAGCAGGGGCCCCAGGGCAACGCCGATCAGTCCGGAAATTCCAAAGATGCCGATCCCTTCGTTGAGACGGTTCTGTGGAATCAGGTCAGCAATAAAGGTGAATACGGCGGTGAAGCAGATTGCCATGCCGATGCCATGGATAACGCGTATCAGCAGGAACAGCGGGTAAGCTTTGCCGAGAGGGTCAGAGAAAGCAAGATGGATCAGGGGGATAATCACCATGATCAAGGTGCCGATGGTATAGCTGTGCTTGCGGCCGATCCGATCGATCATCTCCGAAATCCAGGGGCGGAAGACCGCTGACGCCAGGGCGAATGCGCCCATGATCAGGCCGACATCGCCCTGGCTGCCGCCGTGAGCCAGGATGTACAGCGGGAGCAGGAAGAAGGCTGTGAAACTGGCTGTGTGAGCGAGGTTGGCCAGGGCCATAGCCCAGAATGATGGGGAGTAAATCATTGTTCCTCGATGGGTGATCAGTTGGTGCGAGCATTCTGACGTGGGGGAGGAAGCGAGTCAAGTCCGACAGGTTTCCGGGGCAGCAAGATTTGTCCCCTTACGGAAATTATATGGTAAACTTGCCCGGCACAGATATCTTTCTGCTTAGCAGCCTGTCGGGCTATCAATGAACTGGCTGCAAATTCGTTCGTTTGGCCCATATTTCAGCTCCTTTTCGACCAATAGCTACGGCTATTACTCTCAAACGGGCTAAAATCTGATCTCAAACGACCAAATTTTCGCTTCAGCCCTGATAGTCCGACAGGCTGCTGGGAAAGAATTAAAATGTCGATCGAAGAAACAGCTTTCCGTCGCATCAAGATTGTCGCCACGATAGGTCCATCCAGTTCCGAACGCGCTGTTCTTCTCGATCTCATGGAAGCCGGTGCTGACGTGTTCCGCCTGAACTTTTCCCATGGTAGCCACGAGGAGATGGCGGAAATCGTGGCGACTATCCGCGATCTGTCCACCAATCGTCGCCGGGCGGTCGCGATCCTCGGGGATCTGCAGGGGCCGAAAATCAGGATCGGCCAACTGCAGGGCGGTCAGATGATCCTGATTGCCGGTGACCTGGTTACGATCACAACGGACGATGTTCTGGGAGCGGACGGCGTGATTCCGACCACCTATTCCGAACTGCCGAATGACGTCAATCCGGGGAACCGTATCCTGCTGGACGACGGACTCCTGGAGATGCGGGTCGAGCAGGTGTCTGCACCTCAGGTTGTTTGCCGGGTCGTGGTCGGCGGCCTTCTTAAGGATCGCAAGGGGATCAATCTGCCCGGAGTGAAGGTGTCTGCCCCCTCCATGACGGACAAGGACCTGACTGACTTTGAGTTCTGTCTGGAGCAAAACCTCGATTACGTCGCGCTCTCTTTCGTGCGTTCCGCCGATGACATCTTGCAGTTGAAAAATCTTTTGCTGGAGCGCAAGGCGGATCTGAAAGTGATTGCCAAAATCGAAAAGCCGGAAGCAGTTGCCGACTTCGCCGAAATCCTCGAGGCCTCAGACGGCATTATGGTGGCGCGTGGCGATCTCGGCGTGGAGATCGACCCGGAGAAGGTGCCGCTGATCCAGAAAAGCATCATCCGTCAGTGTAACCAGGTTGGCAAGCCGGTGATCACCGCTACGCAGATGCTGGAGAGCATGGTCAACAGCCCACGTCCGACCCGGGCTGAAACTTCAGATGTCGCCAATGCCATCCTGGATGGTTCCGACGCTG
>JAUWTX010000092.1 GCA_030614505.1 Desulfuromonadales bacterium | reverse complement strand
CTGCTCGGCCTGCTGCTCCGCCTTGAGCTCTTTGCTCCCGGTGAAACGATCATGAGTGCCCAGACCTACAACGCCACCTTTACCCTGCACGGCGTGATCATGATCTTCCTTTTCATCATCCCCGGCATTCCGGCGGCTTTCGGCAACCTGATCATGCCGATCCAGATCGGTGCCCGCGACGTCTCTTTCCCTAAGCTCAACCTCTTTTCCTGGTGGCTTTATATTACCGGTGCTGCCCTCGCCGTCACATCGCTCTTCACTGGTGGTGGCCCACCTGATACCGGCTGGACTTTCTACGTACCTTTCTCGGCCCAGACCAGCACCAACGTCTCGCTGGCGGCAGTGGCAGTCTTTATTCTCGGTTTCTCATCGATCCTCACCGGACTCAATTTCGTCACCACCATCCACCGTCTGCGTACCGAAGGCATGACCTGGATGCGTATCCCTCTCTTTACCTGGTCACTCTATGCCACAGCCTGGATTCAGATTCTGGCCACCCCGGTAATCGGCATTACGGTTGCACTGCTCTTTGCCGAGCGGGTCATCGGTACCGGCCTCTTTGACCCGGCCCAAGGCGGTGACCCGATCATGTTCCAGCATCTTTTCTGGATTTACTCCCATCCGGCTGTCTACATCATGGTCCTGCCCGGCATGGGTGTGATCTCCGACATCATCCCGGTCTTCTCCCGCAAACCAGCCTTCGGCTACAAAGCAATCGTCGTCTCAAGTATCGCCATTGCCTTTGCCGGTTCTCTGGTCTGGGCCCATCATATGTACACCAGCGGCATGTCGGACACAGCGGTCATGGTCTTCTCATTTTTAACCTTCATCGTCGCCATCCCTTCAGCAATCAAGGTCTTCAACTGGCTGGCGACCCTCTACGAAGGTTCGATCCTGCTCGACCCACCGCTGCTCTATGCTCTGTCGTTCATTCTGCTCTTCACTATTGGCGGACTGAGCGGCCTGGTGCTTGGTGCAGCCGCAGCAGATGTTCACGTACATGACACTTACTTCGTGGTCGGCCACTTCCACTTCGTTATGTTCGGTGGCACTGGCATGGCCTTCTTTGCCGCCATGCATTACTGGCTGCCAAAGATCTACGGTCGCATGTACGACAAAACCGTGGCCACCGTCGCCTGGGGAGTGATCTTCATCGGCTTCCTTATCCTCTACATTTCCATGAAGGTGGTCGGCATGATGGGTATGCCACGCCGCTACTACGATTACGTCCCGGAGTTCACGGGCTTAAACCAACTGGCAACCGTCGGCTCATGGATCCTGGCCATCGGTCTGATCCTGATGTTCGTCAATATCATTCGCGGCTTATTCTGGGGAGACCCAGTGGAAGCTAACCCCTGGGGCGGTGCCAGCCTCGAGTGGCAAATACCATCTCCGCCACCGACCGAGAACTTCGGTGAAGAAGACCCGGTGGTCACCCACGGCCCCTATGATTTCAAAAAAGCAGGCATCCTATGAGCGGCCACGTCCACAAAGACTATACCGGCGCCAAGTTCGGCATGTGGTTGTTTCTGTTCACTGAAGTGCTGCTCTTTGGCGGGCTCTTTATCCTCTATGCCGTCTACCTGGCCCGCTATCCTCAGGAATTCATTTCGGCCGGCGGCGAACTCAATGTCTGGTTCGGTGGCGCCAACACCATGGTGCTGCTCACCAGCAGTCTCTTTGTGGCCATCTCAATCACCGCCCTGCAGCGTGGCTCCAAGACCCTCTGTCTCAGGTTGCTTGGCGGCACCGTTGCCTGCGCAGCCATCTTCATGATCAACAAATACTTTGAATGGAGCGCCAAGATCAGTCACGGTATTTACCCAGGATCTGAGCACCTGAAAGAACTGCAGCCAGGAGAAATGGTCTTTTTCAATATCTACTATCTGACCACCGGCCTGCACGGCCTGCACGTGGTGATCGGTGCATTGCTTCTTGTCTGGGCTATGTTTTTGATCAAGAGCGACAAGGTGAATGCAGATGACTTTGTCATCCTGGAAAATGCCGGCCTTTACTGGCATCTGGTTGACTTGATCTGGATTTTTGTCTTCCCGCTGTACTATTTGATACTGCATTAAAAGATCGGGACGAGGAACGCGGTACGTGGAACGCGTAAGTCAAAACATGGACGCTGGAAAAGACACACAAATCACCGGGGATAAGGGTCGCGTCTACACATTTCACAAAAATTGCATCCGTTATTAATGTAGTTCAGAAACAGGGGTAATTATGTCTGAAGAACACGCACATATAGTCCCATACAAAACCTTCGCAATTGTCTGGATTGCCCTGTTGTTCCTTACCGGCACAACCATAGCCGTGGCTCAATATGACCTTGGCGCTCTGAACATCTGGGTGGCCCTCGGCATCGCTACCCTTAAATCAGGCCTGGTGGTGGCTATCTTCATGCATATGAAGTACGAAAGCATCCTTTTCAAACTCGCGCTGTTCGCGACACTGGCGATCTTGGCGACATTTATCGGCTTGACCCTTTGTGATGTCCTTTACCGCTAGGAGTTGATGTGAACCCGCAACCTTTAATCACCACCACTGAGGCTGTCGATAAGGCCTTCTATGTCATCTTCGGCATCAGCGGCGTCTCGCTGCTGGGCATCACGGTGGCGATGATTTATATAATCTGGCGCTACAACCGCAAGCGGCAACCGCAACCGGTCAGCCAGAAAGATCACAACATCTGGCTTGAAACCACCTGGATAATTATTCCGACGATTCTGGTTGGGATCATGTTCTGGTACGGCTGGGAAGGCTACCTCTCACTGCGCCGGATCCCCGACAATGCCATCCCGATCCAGGGCTCGTCACGCATGTGGTCGTGGCTCTTTACTTACGAGAATGGCAAGACTTCTGACAAACTCTATGTCCCCGTTGGTCAGCCGGTCAATATCCGGCTCTCTTCTGAAGACGTGCTACACAGCTTTTATGTGCCAGCCTTCCGCGTCAAACGCGATTGTGTACCAGGCATGGAGACCTACGCCTGGTTCGTCGCTGAGGAACCGGGCAGCTACGATCTTTTCTGCGCTGAATATTGTGGCGTCGCTCACTCCTCCATGATTACCACTGTTGAGGCGATCTCGCCTGCTGAATTTGCTGGCTGGCTGGCGGAGAAACCAGCTGTCGTAGATGCTGGCCAGGAGTTACTACAAAAACATGGCTGTCTTGGTTGTCATTCTCTCGACGGTTCAGCAATGGTTGGCCCGAGTTTTCAGGGAATCAGTGGCCGACAGGTGAGTGTTGTCAGCAACGGTAGAACAGTTGCACTGACCACTGATAGAACTTATCTGGAAAAAGCGATTCTGGAACCGGATGACGAGATTGTTGAGGGCTATCCACCAGCTATGCCGCCCTATGCCGGACGCATTCCTGATGAGGACTTGAGTGGAATTCTCGATTACCTGATGGGGTTGAAAAAGTGAGATGAACAGCTGTTCCGAAACCATGACAAATCTTACTGCCTTAAGTCGCCTGATCAGGCTTCCTTTGTCAGTGATGGTCGCGCTCTCTGCGCTTACAGGAGCCCTGGCGACGGGCCTCCATATCTCCGGAATCACCCTCTGGGCGCTGACCTGGGGGATCTTCCTCTTGAGTGCGGCTTGCTCAGTCTTCAACCAGGTTCAGGAGCGCTTTACTGATGCCCTGATGCGCCGCACCTGCCGTCGGCCGCTGGCTTGTGGCGCTCTCACACCAACAACCGGCATGGTAATCGGCGTTCTGCTCGGCAGTGGTGGCCTGGCAACCCTGTTTGCTGCCACCGGCACCGCCACAGCCCTGTTGGGTTTGGTTTCAACCAGCTGGTATCTGCTGGTTTACACACCCCTGAAGCGTATTTCCTCACTGGCAGTGATTGCCGGCACCCCCTGCGGCGCGCTACCGCCAATAATCGGCTGGCTGGCTGCCGGTGGTGATCCGCTTGACCCCCGGCCTCTCACCCTGGCGCTATTGATGGTTCTCTGGCAGGTTCCTCACTACTGGCTGCTGGCCCTGCCCGATCGCAAGGAATTGAGACAAATCGGCTTCAAAGTCCTGCCGGACAAGCTCTCAGATCACCAATTGCTAAGCATCAGTCATTTCTGGATTCTCGGCATGGTCACCACCACCCTGCTGTTACCACCGATGCAACTGGTACAGCTGCCACTGCTGCAGGGGTTGGTCGCGGGACTGGCCATCTCATTCGCCATCTGGACAACGCACATCCAACGCAAAACGCTTTTCGTTGACAAAACAGCCGGGAAGCTCCGCATAGGACTACATCTCTATCTCGGTTTGGTGCTCGGCACCATTCTTCTCAACGGTCTGTTAGTTCGGTTTACTTTTTGATCCGCTGAACGAAAGGACTGATATATGCGACTGGTTACACGCGGCGACCTGGACGGACTGACCGCATCAGTACTCATCACCGAGATGGAACAGGTGAATGAAATCCTCCTGGTACATCCACAGGATATTACCGACAGCAAGATCGAAATTACAGCCGACGACATCCTGGCCAACCTGCCTTACGACCCCCGGGCAGGTATGTGGTTTGATCATCACGCCCATACGATTATGCCTGACGGGCCATACAAGGGTGCATATGCCGTTGCTCCAAGCGTAGCGCGAGTGATTTACAATTATTATGCGTCCGACAGGCTCAAGCGCTTCGAACATCTGGTCAAAGAAACCGACCGTTTTGATTCTGCCGACATAACCCATGAGGATGTCCAGAGCCCACAGGATGTCATCCTGCTGGGTTTTCTGATCGACCCCAGGACAGGGCTTGGTGGCGATTTCAGAGCACAATTTACCAGTCTTGTTGAACGAATTCGGACCAGGAGTTTATCGGAGATTCTCAACGACCCGGACATCAGGGAACAAACAGCGATTTTCAGACGTGATGACCAGAAGTTCCATGAGTTCCTATTGATGCATTCAGAAGTACATGACAAAGTTGTCGTCACTGACTTCCGGGATATCGAAAACGTCCCCGTGGGCAACCGGTTCCTGGTCTATTCGACCTTCCCCGACAGTAACGTATCTTTGCGTATCCAGTGGGGGCCAGGCAGAAAACTTGTGGCCCTGAATATCGGCCATAGTATCTTTGATCGCTCCTGCGCGGTTGATGTCGGCGAGCTATGTCGCAATTACGGTGGCGGCGGTCATCGTGGTGCCGGAGGCTGCGTCCTGCGGCCTATGGCTGCCGGTCTGGCTATCAAGATTATTACGGAGAAACTACGGAAGAACTAACAACAGACAGAAAACAACGCGTCAATCATCAACCTTTTGCCGCCCACGCTTCTTCTCTCCCTGCTTACGCTTGCCATCAAGACGCCGAGCAATGGCTCCCCTTCCAGGACGAGTAGCGATACGTGGGCGCTTCTTACGCGATCGCGCGGCAAGCTTTTCCTCCAACCGCGCCATGGCTCGCTGCAGGTTCTGATGCCGGGAGCGTGACTCGGTAGCAGTCACCACAACACCAGTGGGCAGATGGATGATGCGCACCCCGGTCTCGCTGGTGTTGCGATGCTGGCCACCGGGACCGGAGCCACGGAAGAAATCAATACGGATATCTTGTTTGTTCATAATATCAGGATTGGTTCGTGGCTCGTGGTACGAGGTTAGTTGCTATTCCTTGCCACAAACCATGAGCCATGAGCCACGTTCCTTTTATTAGTTAAAAACCATCATTTCATGCTACAAAATATAGCTAAATCATTGAACTGTCAAAGCGGAGGAAACCATGAACCATTTCGCCCTGACCATTGTCGGTCGCGACCGTCCCGGAATCGTATCCCAGGTGACTGAGATTCTTTTCAAGCAGGGCTGTAACCTCGCCGATTCGAGCTGTTCGATCCTCGGCGGACAATTCACCATGATCCTGATTCTCGGGCATCCGGAGTTTACCAACCGCGAAAGTTTCGGCGAAGCCTTCAAACCTCTGGAAGATGCCGACCTGACGGTTGCCCTGCGCGTGCTCAAGCCTGGCGGCGAGATCCGGCCACAGATTGAGGGCGATATCTGCATGATATCTGTCTACTGTTCAGACAAACCGTGTATCGTTTACCATGTCGCACAGGTGCTGAGCGAAAAGCAAGTCAATATCACCGATCTCAACACCAAATTGGTTGGCACAGAAGAGCGACCCGTTTACGTTATGGTCCTTGAAGCGGTGTTGTCCGAGGGCATCGAAGAAGAAGATATTAACCGCTGGCTTGCTCCGGTCCGTGATGAACTGCAGGTCGACATCACCGTACGTACCATCCCGACGGTGGAACTCTAACCATGGCCGTTCGTTCCATTCGCATTTATCCAGACCCGATTCTCAAACAGGTAGTTGAGCGGGTTGAAGAGGTTGACGAAACCGTTATCGCGGTGATTCAAGACCTGGTCGACACCATGGTCGATTCCGGTCACTCAGTGGGCGTCGCTGCCCCTCAGATCGGCGAATTATGCCGCGCGCTGGTGGTCGACGTCTCCAAGAGCAAACTGGGCAAGGACAACAATCATGGCCTGCTCGAAATGGTTAACCCGGAGATCATCGAAAAATCGGGCAGCAAGATGATGCGTGAAGGGTGTATGAGCGTTCCCGACTACACAGGCAATGTGACACGGGCCGAGCATATTGTCATCGAGTTCACCGATCGCGCCGGACAGCCACGTGTTATCGAAGCAAACGGATTCGAGGCGGTTGCCATCCAGCACGAACTGGATCATCTCGACGGTATGCTCTTTCTTGACCGGGTCTCCAGTCTGAAAACCGACCTTTACCGGAGGAAAACGAGATAAAACCCGGAACGAGGTACGAGGTACGAGGTACGGGGAAATCTCAAACACAAGGACAAGAGAACTGAAATGCAGCTAACTTATTGTTCATTGCCAAGAGCGCAGGGATGTAGCCAGCCATGACGACACTTATACTCCTTCCCGGCCTCGACGGCACGGGCCTGATCTTTGAGCCGCTTTTGACGCACCTGCCTGAAGAGATCGACACGCAGGTTGTGCGCTACCCTGTCGATCGACTCATGTCTTTTCAGGAACATGTCGATTACGTCCGCAAGAAACTTCCCAAAAGAAAACCTTTCGTGCTTCTGGCGGAATCTTTTTCCGGGCCGATCAGCCTGCAGATTCTCGCTGAGCCACCAAGCAATCTGATCGGCGTAATCTTTGTCGCAACCTTCGCCCGTTATCCAAGCCCCTTTTTGCTCGATGCAGGTCGATTTCTGCCGCAAAAGCTGCTTCTAAAACTGTTTTCGACAACACTGTGCAGCCGCTTCCTCTGTCTTTCCGGAGCAACCGGGGAGGCCGTAAAACTCCTT
>JAUWTX010000198.1 GCA_030614505.1 Desulfuromonadales bacterium | reverse complement strand
AGCAAAGCCTTGTCATTCACTGTCACCCCAGCTCAAAAAGACCGATCTCCGGGCGGCAGAGAAACCTCAAAGGCAGGACGCTGGTGCCGACACCGCGACTGACATAAAGGGGAATCCGGTGCTGGCTGACCTGGTAGAATCCGGACACGAAACGGCCGGAATAGCGCGGCAGATAGAAAGGCGGCAGCAACGGCAGACGAACCTGTCCACCGTGAGTGTGCCCACTCAGAATCAGGTCGATGCGTTCATTGAGTTGTTCATGGGCGAAGGCCGGAACATGAGATAAAAGCAAGTTGAAGCGCTGAGGATCGACTTCTTTTTGTAGCCGGAGTAAGTGATCCGTTGATGATGGGTAATCCAGACCGAAGATCGACAAGGCGCGACCATTGATCTCCAGATCTGCCCGTTCGTTGATCAACAGTTTTACTCCGACTCCGGAAAAATGTCTGCGCAGGTTTTCTCCCTCCAGCCGCGACCAGTATTCCCAGTTTCCCTGCACAGCGTAAATCCCGTGAGTTGCCTTGAGCTCCTTCATAAAGCTCAATACGCCCCGGATATTGCGCTCTTGTTCGAGGTAGTCGCCAGTCAAAACGATTAAGTCCGGCTGTATGTCGGCAACCAGCTCTGTGACCTTTTCAAAATAGCTGTTGAAACTGCTTAAATGCAGGTCGCTGATCTGTAGCAAGCGAACCTTGCCTCCAGGTGCATCGCTTGGCAGGGGGATTCTCTCGATCTGCAGGGCTTGTGGTTCATACCAGAGGGTATCAGCCAGAAAGGTGCCGGTTATTCCTGCTATGCCGAGGGATAAAAAACGGCGTCTGCTCACTCCTTGTCGGCGGCGGGAAGAAAAGCTCATGCGAACCTGCCGGAAGCTGTCGGGATGTGGTTGCCAGGATGACCCAGTTGTATTATCTTTAGGACTTGCATAGTTCGACAATTATAAGGGAATTAATACCGAAAAGGAAAGGTGATACACATTATGGAGCAATACCAGGAGGTCACCAACAATGTTTTCTGGGTCGGCGTCAGACATCCCGAGCTGGAAATATTTGATGAACTTTTTCCGACGCACAATGGCACAACCTATAACTCTTACGTGGTTCGTGGTGAGCAGAAAACCGCTTTGATCGATACCGTTAAGGCCCCTTTTACAGATGAATTCTTCGCCAAAGTTGAAGATGCCGTTGGTCTGGATCAGATCGATTTGGTTATCATCAACCATACCGAGCCGGACCACACCGGTGCCTTGGGTCGTCTGCTTGAAAAACGCCCTGATCTGCCAGTCTACTGTAGCCGTCCGGCACAGAATTTCCTGAGCCAGCTTCTTAATAAACCGTTTAATGCCCAGGTAGTCAGTGACGGTGACGAGATTGATCTGGGCGGGCGGACCTTACGTTTTTTCCTGGCACCCTACCTGCACTGGCCTGACACCATGTTTACTTACCTGGTCGAGGACGCTGTGCTTTTCCCCTGTGACGCCTTTGGTGCCCATTACTGCGCCCGTAAGCTCTTTGATGATGAAATCCCTGATTTTTCCCATGATTTTCATTTCTATTTCGATTGCATCATGCGGCCTTTCAAGGACAAGGTGCGCGCCGCTGTAGCCAAAGTCGATGATCTGGAACTCAAGATGATCTGTCCTTCTCATGGTCCGATTCGTCGTAACGATCCCAGTGCTGTAGTCGGCTCCTATCGTCGCTGGTCAGCTTTGCCGCCTGAGCAGCCAAAACCTCGTGCCCTGATGTTGACCATGTCTGCACACGGCAACACGCACAGTATGGCGGCCGCCATGCAAGAGGAGCTTGAAGAGAACAATTTCAATGTTGTTGTGCTGCGCTTGTGCGATATGCGCGACAGCGACCTGCGTGATGAACTGGAACTGGCTGACCTGATCCTGATCGGGACCTCGACGATCAATCGCGATGCTCCGCCACAGGCCTGGCATGCCCTGTCCCTCTTTTCCCTGGTGACGCCCAAGGCAAAAGTTGCCGCAGCCTTTGGTTCTTTCGGTTGGAGTGGCGAAGCGGTCAAGTTGGTTGAAGAACGCTTGAAGGGTCTGCGGTTCAAGCTGCCGGTTCCTGGTCTGAAATTGCGCTTCACGCCGACGGAAGATAATCTTCGAGAATGCCGGGAATTTGCCAGCCAGCTTGCTGCGCAGGTGGATGTAGGTTGATGAAGCTATAAGCTGTCAGCTATCAGTTATCAGCTGTAAGGTTTAATGAGCTTCAACCTATAGGATAGAGAAACGTGTCGATTTCTGCGGGCGGGGTCATGTGGCCCTGCCCGATGATTATTAACCTTAATTATCCGGGCCTTACGTGACCTCTACTACGCAACAGACGCAGGCTGCAGAGATTGCTGTTGTTGCGCCTCTCGACAAAACACTCAGTTACTCAATCCCCACAACCCTGGCGATGGACGTTCGTATCGGCAGTCGTGTCCGGGTCCCACTCGGCCGTCGCCAGGTAGTCGGTTATGTTATGGGCTGGATGGAACCCGGCGACACCCCGTTGAAGGATATCCTCGAAGTCATTGACCCCCACCCCTTGTTCCATGCCCATCATGCCGCTTTTTATCTGCGCGCGGCACGTTATTATGTTTGTCCCCCCGGGGTGGCCGTCAAAACAGCGTTGCCGGCCGGACTCTCTGCTCTGGACAGCAAACCGTCGGTTTTAAGTGACAAACTATATCAGGCAACGACCAGTGAAGAACAACCGCAAGGTGCACGACAGCGTGAGATCCTCAATTTTATCCGATCTGCCAATCAAGCTACCCTGAGTCAACTGCGCCAGCAGTTCTCGGCGCCTCATGCAGTACTGCAGCGATTGGAATCTCTGGGCTTTGTACAGGTTGAAGAGATTGAGCGGTGCCGGGATCCTTTTGCCGAAGTTGCCGTGGATGATCATCAGGCCGTTGTACTCAACCCTGCCCAGCAGCAGGCAGTAAACCAGGTCGAAGAGGCTTTGGAGGGCCCAGCATCTTTTCGTTCTTTCCTTCTGCATGGTGTTACCGGTAGTGGCAAAACCGAGGTCTATCTGCGAGCTATTGCCAGAACCCTCAAGCTGGGTCGACAGGCCCTGGTTCTGGTCCCGGAAATTGCCTTGACACCACAACTGGTCGCACGTTTCCGCAGCTGGTTCCAGGAACATGATGTGCGCTTGGCCGTGCTGCATTCCGGGTTGTCTGATGGCGAACGCTACGATGCCTGGCGGCAAGTGGCGCGAGGTGATATCGATGTCGTGATCGGAGCACGTTCAGCTGTCTTTGCACCGCTTCCTGATCTGGGACTGATCGTTGTCGATGAAGAGCATGATGGCAGCTACAAACAGTCAGAAGGGTTTCGCTATAACGCTCGCGACCTGGCCCTGATGCGTGGACAGATGGATGAAGCCGTTGTGCTGTTAGGCAGTGCAACTCCTGTTCTGACGACTTATCAAAGAGCCCTTGATGGACACTTGACCCACCTGCAACTTCCTGAACGGACCGCCGAGCGAAAACTTCCCCAGGTGCAACTGGTTGACTTGTCGCAGCATGAAGGCGAGAGCCTGTTGAGTGAACCATTGCAGGCCGCTTTGGCGGAAGCTCTGCAAGCCGGGGAACAGACCCTGCTGCTGCTCAACCGCAGGGGCTATGCACCTTTTTTGCTCTGCCATGATTGCGGTGCCTCCCTGCGTTGCCCGAATTGTGACATCACCCTGACCTATTCACAGGTGCAGAGCTCACTGCGCTGTCACTACTGTGATTTTCGTATTAACCCACCGAGTAGTTGCGATCATTGCAGTGGTGTACGGTTGCTTCCGGAAGGCATGGGTACCGAACGCCTCGAGGAGGAAATTCGGCAAAACTTCCCCGATGCGCGGGTGGCGCGTATGGATCGGGATACTACCAGCCGCAAGGGAGCCCATCATCGTCTGGTGGGGCAGATGATGGCTGGTGAGATTGATGTTCTGATCGGCACCCAGATGATTGCCAAGGGACATGATTTTCCGGCCGTTACCCTGGTTGGAGTCCTCAATGCCGACACGGCCCTTAACCTGCCGGATTTCCGCAGTGCCGAGAGGGTTTTCTCGTTGCTCAGCCAGGTCGCCGGCCGGGCAGGGCGAGGTGATCGACCTGGTCGCGTTATGATCCAGACCTATGCGGCTGATAATTATGCCCTTGATTATGTTGCCCGTCACGACTACCAGGGGTTCGCTGAGCTGGAGCTTTCTCAGCGTCAGGCACTGGATTATCCACCCTTTGGTTACCTGGTCAACCTGGTGTTGAGTGGCAATGACGAAAACAAAGTTCACAATGCGGCAGAACAACTCTCTGCCAACCTGATGTCCTCTGCTGTGGCTGGGAGTATGGATATGGCTGTGGAAGTCCTTGGCCCGGCGCCGTGCCTTCTGCCACGTCTGCGCAACAAACACCGCATGCAGATCCTGCTTAAGTCCGTGCAGCGTGAGCCGCTACGACGTCAGATCGAGCAAGTGGGGCGATTCAGGTCGCAGTTGCCTGCCGGTGTTGTTCTTACTGTTGATGTCGACCCCGTCGATATGTTTTGATAGAAAAAAGCTATAAGACAAGAATTGTCAGCTATAAGCTGTAAGCTTTAAGCTATACTGGTTATCCACTTGACTCAAGTGACCTCAACGTTAGGTAAAAACAGGATCAAGTTTCACGATT
>JAUWTX010000121.1 GCA_030614505.1 Desulfuromonadales bacterium | reverse complement strand
TTTTCTGTGGTAAGGCGAAAAAGATTGCAGCGCTTCAGTGAAAACATGATCTGCCTCTTTCGGCAGCCGGGTATGACGCACCCGAACATCTGCTAATTCACCATCCAGTTCAATGCCGAACTGCCCGAGACCGACAATTTCCTCGTCCTTGACCAGAAGGATAACAGCCCGATTCATCAATTCGCTGGCAAAGCGCAAAATCAATAGAATAATCCCGCCGCCAAGGGACGGATTGTTCAACTCCTGCAGCATACCACGTAACAGATGAAGACCTGGAGATTGCTGAGAGGCCAGCGGAGAGACACCGCTTGCCGCCTCCCCCATCTCCTTGAGCAGTTCCACACCGAGGTTATGCATGCCTCCGTCGACCGGAGCCTGGCTCTTCTTGCCAGAAGCAGCTTCTGTCGCCTTGTCATAATCAACGCTTACATCAACCCCGCTAGTGGCACTTGCATCAATCCCGCAGGTGACAATTGCATCAACCAGAGAGATCAGGCCATCACGTCCACGGTCTTCAAGTATCTCACTATTTTTCGGCTTGGGCAAAAGCATCGGCACACCGAAGTTGCGTACACTCTGTTCCGCCTCCTGATTGGGGTGGTCAGACATGACCAGGACCTGAAAACCGGGATACTTGCTGCGGACTTCCTCAAGAAGCTCCAGACCACCGAGGACACCACTACCATCACGACGAGGCATGATGAGATCGATGACAAGAGTCGTCAATTCCGGATCAGCAGTCGCTACAGCTTCCATGAAAGAGAGATAATTGGTGAAAACATGAACCCGGGCTTTGCGCTCCTGCAGCAGACCGGCAATCTGTTCAGCAGTGTTCGGGTCATCGTCAACCACAATATAGCTGCGGGTCTGCACTTTAGACCCGGCAGAACCGACTGAAGCACTATCAACAGGGGCCGCATCAGACTTCTCACCGGTAGCCTCCCCCTTGACTTCGGCCAGCAGTTGATCGATATCAAAGAGGGACTCGCCTTGCTCCTCGACGTCTTCGCCGCGATGCCGTCTCTCATCGAGAAGACGGCTGCCTTCCATGGCCAACCATTGAGGATTCAGGCCCTGATCAAGCATGAACTGGAGCGGGTCCAAATTGGTGGTTGCCAACTCACCCGGGTCACCAAGCTCAAAAGAAAAAGACCCTTCATCCCAGTTGAAGAAGCTATAAACAACCTTTTCAACCTGTTCGCGTACGGCCGTCTCGATCGCCTCGCGGTCAACCCCGAACTCACTGACCAGAATATCGCCGATACGGCGACCGTCATTGTTTTCCTGCTGGATGACGAGAGCTTTCTTGAGGGTTGCCATGTCAGCCATGCCGGAGCGCAAGACGAGATCACCAATATTCTCCGGAAACGTCGAAGCTGACGCGCGAATAACCTCGCCGTCATAAAAAATAACACGCCCTTCCCGCTCACGGCTGTTTAACTGCAGCACGCCGGACTTGCGGCTCAGGCTGACGATCTGCAGGATTTCCCCCAGACCGAGATCTTCTAGATTCCCAACAAGGCTCATAAGCTCTTCGTAATAACATCAATATCAAGAGAAGAAAATGTCACGTAACAATTGAAAATAAATAGCAATAAATATACTTCATCGGGTAGCGTCAAGTAAAGCAGGTTCTCCTGTAACAGCAGATGATATACCCACGTAAAACCCCGGTGTTAGGGGTCGCGTCTACACATTTCACAAAAAATGCATCAAACGACAAAGATTTTGTGCTCTATTGACAGAATATCAATGCTCGCGATCTGAAAATTTAAGACGAATCGGGCAGGCAGTAAAACCGAAAGCCTGACGCATACAGTTCATCAAATAGCGTTCGTAGGAGAAGTGAACACCGTCGGCCTTGTTTACGAATATAACGAAGGTTGGCGGGCGGACAGCTGTCTGGGTGACATAGAAGAATTTGAGCCGTTTGCCGCGATACAGGGGCGGTTGATGGTTATACTCTGCATCTTTCAGCATGCGGTTAAGCTGAGGGGTCGGTACCTTGCGGTTAAATTCATCGCTGACCATCTCAACGTCCGCCATTATTTTGCTGATTCGCTGGCCGGTGAGGGCAGAAACAAAATGAATCGGGCTGTCAGGAAGGAAGCGGAATTTACCGCGCACATCCTTGATATAGTCACCCATAGTGGCATTGTCCTTCTTGACCAGGTCCCACTTGTTCACCACCAGAATGACAGCCCGGCCCCGATCGTGGGCATAACCGGCAATCGTCAGATCCTGATCAGTAATGCCTTCTTCAGCGTCGATCACCACCAGGGCAATATGCGCCCGATCCATCGCTTTCAGCGCCAGAATGACCGAATACTTCTCCAGCTTCTGTGACACCCTTCCCTTGCGGCGAATACCGGCCGTATCGATCAGAACATAGCGTCGTTGATTATAGTTAAAAGGAGTATCCACACTGTCACGGGTCGTACCGGCGGTCGGATTGGCAACAACCCGTTCAAACCCGAGCATACGATTGACCAGTGAGGACTTACCGACATTGGGCCGACCGATAATCGCCAGACGAGTCTCAGTGACATCTTCATCAGCAAGGTCCTGATCCGGTAGCAAGTCCAGAATCTCGTCCACCAGGTCACCCATACCGAGACGATGCTCAGCCGAAACGGCATGCATCTCATCAACGCCGAGGGCGTAAAATTCACCAAGCGCAGCCTCTTGAGCCGGGCCATCGACCTTGTTGACGACAAACAACACCGGCTTATCCACCTGCCGCAGCATATGAGCGACTTCTTTGTCTGCAGGATTAAGCCCCTCGCGGCCATCCATCAGGAAAAGGATGATATCAGCCTCTTCCATCGCCAACTGCGACTGCTCACGCATCTGAGCAAGCAGAGGATCCTTGCTGGCCGGCTCAAAACCACCAGTATCAATCAAGGTAAAGCGCTTCTCATAGCGGCTCACCTCCGCATAATTGCGGTCGCGTGTCACACCTGGCACGTTCTCAACAATGGCCATGCGCCTGCCAAGGATACGATTGAAAAGCGTCGATTTACCCACGTTGGGACGACCGACTATAGCTACGATAGAGCTCATAGATAAACCTTGGGACGCGGGACGCGGGACGCGGGACGCGACAACCTTGAAAAACCTTTAACCTGACAGCATTCACTGGCTATTAACAATTGTTCAATAAAACCTATATAATAGGCTCCGTAAAGGGGTAAAGATGTTCGCGTTCCGCGTTCCGCGTCCCGCGCAACTGGCTTCATGAATAATACCCCTTATACCACGCCACAAACCTCTCAACACCAATCTCAATCGGCGTCGCCGGACGAAAGCCGACATCATTGCTCAAGGCATCGACATCAGCCCAAGTGGCGGGCACATCACCCGGCTGGATTGGCATGAAGTTCTTCACAGCCACCCGGCCCAGGGTTTTCTCCAGCGTTTCGATCAGGTGCATCAACTCCACCGGATTATTGTTGCCGATATTGTAAACCCGGTAAGGCGCCGCGCTGGATCCCGGATCGGGGTCATCGCCCGACCACTCGGGGTTCGGTTGTGCCGGTCGATCAGTAACACGTACAACACCTTCGACGATATCGTCAATATAGGTAAAATCCCGCCGCATACGCCCGTGATTGAATACATCAATCGGCTCACCGGCAAGAATCGCCTTGGTGAAAAGAAACAGAGCCATATCCGGACGGCCCCAAGGGCCATAAACGGTAAAGAAACGTAACCCTGTGCAAGGCAGTCCATAAAGATGAGCATAGGTATGCGCCATCAACTCGTTGGCTTTCTTGCTCGCCGCATAAAGCGACACCGGATGGTCGATGTTGTCGTGTACCGAAAACGGCATGCTGGTATTTGCACCATAGACCGAAGACGACGAAGCATAGACCAGGTGACCGACCTGCTGATGCCGACAACCCTCAAGGATGTTCATGAATCCAACCAGGTTGGCATCAATATAAGCATGCGGATTGGTCAAGGAATAACGCACTCCCGCCTGGGCCGCCAGGTTGACCACCGCATCAAACTTATAATCAGCAAAGAGCTTTTCCATCCCAGCGCGGTCAGACAGGTCGCACTTTACAAAGGTAAAGTTCTCCTTATCAGTCAACTGCTTGAGACGGTTTTCTTTAAGTGATACTTCATAGTAGTCATTGAGGTTGTCCAGACCGATGACAGAGTCACCGCGGGCAAGGAGTCGCTGACAGAGGTGGAAGCCGATGAAGCCGGCGGCGCCGGTTACTAAGATCTTAGGACCCAGGACGCGGGACGCGGGACGAGGGACGCGGAAATCTGTTTTACTCTGATCATTCATGGCTTTTTGCTCCGAGGTTGTTATTGATTAAGGGTGCAGTCTTAAAGGTTTTCTCGTCCCTCGTCCCGCGTCCCTCGTTCCGTGGATTTACTGGATTTCATCCAGTAAATCCAAAAGCTCCCCAGTCTTAACCTCCATAAGTTCCTGATCCCCCCGCGACTCAACATTCAACCTCACCACCGGCTCCGTATTCGACATACGCAGATTAAAGCGCCAGTCAGCATATTCAACCGAGAGCCCATCGGTATGATCAACGTTGATTGCATCAGCAGTATATTTCGCTTCAATGGCAGCAATCGCAGCCGTCGGATCGCTCAAAGTCCGGTTGATCTCACCGCTTGCAGGAAACATGCGCATCCGTTCCCCAACCAGCTCAGTGAGCAGCTTGCGCTGACGGCACATCAACTCGACCACCAGCAGCCATGGGATCATACCACTGTCGCAGTAGGCGAAATCACGAAAATAGTGATGAGCGCTCATCTCGCCGCCATAAACAGCATCCTCGGCACGCATTCGTTCCTTGATGAAGGCATGGCCGGTTTTGCTCATAACAGCCTTGCCGCCCGCCTGCTGCACTATATCGATGGTATTCCAGGTCAGACGCGGATCATGGATAATCTTCGCCTCCGGCTGCCTGGCCAGAAACGTCTCAGCCAGCAATCCGACGATGTAATAGCCTTCGATAAATTCACCTTCCTCGTTGAAGAAGAAACAGCGGTCGAAATCACCATCCCACGCAATGCCGAGACCTGCACCATGCTCAAGCACTGCATCACGCGTGATGCCGCGGTTTTCCGGCAGGAGAGGGTTAGGGATACCGTTAGGGAAAGTGCCGTCCGGTTCGTGACAGATTTTGATGATCTCCAGCGGCAACTGTTTCTCAAGCAGGTCCAGCAGTGGTCCGGCACAGCCGTTACCAGCGTTAACCACCACCTTCAAAGGACGCAAGGCCGAAATATCTATATAACTGAGCAAATGACGAATATAAGCAACCCTGTGCTCATAAGGCATCACCTGTCCTATCCTATTCGGTGAATCGAACTCACCCTGTTCAGCAAGCAGACGAATCCGGTCGAGACCGCTGTCACCACTGATCGGACGGCTCTCCTCGCGCACCAGCTTCATACCGTTGTAATCTGCCGGATTGTGACTCGCCGTCACCATAATACCGCCATCAGCCTTGGCATGCGAGGTGGCAAAATAGACCTCCTCGGTCCCACACAGGCCGATATCCAGCACATCAGCCCCACCCTCCGTCAAGCCCTTAACCAGAGCAGACGTCAACGCCGGACTGGTCGGCCGCACATCCTGCCCAACCACCACGGTTTTCGGACGAAGGACTTGCGCAAAGGCACGCCCGATGCGGTAGGCAACATCCTCGTTAAGTTGATCGGGGATGCGACCGCGAATATCGTAGGCTTTGAAACAAGAAATTTTCATGATGAAAATTTCTTCGTAGCACGTGGCGCTTTATTCGTAGCGCGTGGCGCGTGGCGCGTGGCGCGAAAAAGCAAAGTCTTAAAACCTATAGGAAACGAATAGTTCATAACATTTATCCAATCTTGCGTAACATCATTGGTTGTGATCTCCCCGCCACGCGCTACCCGCCACCCGCCACAAGGTTTCCACGTCCCTCGTACCGCGTCCCGCGTCCCGGTTTCATCGCCCATAATCATCATCAAACCGCTCAATATCATCCTCCGATAGATGGTCTCCCGTCTGCACCTCAATAATCTCAAGGATCTCATCACCTGGATTACTTAAACGGTGTTTATCACCAATCGGAATGTAGAAAGATTGATTTGCCTCTAAAGTTTGAATGACATTTTCACAGGTAACTTCGGCGATCCCGCGCACCACTATCCAGTGCTCGGCACGGCGCTGATGACGTTGCAGGGAGAGGCTGGCACCGGGATTGACAGTAATCCTCTTGACGAGAAAGCCGTCGCCTGCATCCAACCCTTCGTAGGCACCCCAGGGACGGTTGACACGACGATGCAGCAGATGTTCATCGCGTTGCAGTTTTTTAAGCTGATCGACAACCTGCTTGACCTCCTGCACCCGATCCTTGGCCGCGACCAGCACAGCATCAGCCGTCTCTACCACCACGACATCCTGCAGACCGATTCCGGCGACCAGTCGCGATCCGGCATAAAGATAGCTGCCGCTGCAGTCGACATTGGTCACATCACCGAAGCTGACAGTGCCTTGGCCATCAGACTCGCCAACTTCCCAGAGTGCTGCCCAGGAGCCAACATCACTCCAGCCGGCATCGAGGGGAATAACCACGGCATGGTCCGTCTTCTCCATCACAGCATAATCGATCGAATCCGCAGGACACG
>JAUWTX010000241.1 GCA_030614505.1 Desulfuromonadales bacterium | reverse complement strand
TTGTTATGTAAACTTTCCCCCGGTAGAGGCTTTGGGTCAAGATCAAAAAAGTCTCAATCTTCGTGCAATTGACAGTCGTGGAGCAATCCGCTAATGTCCCGAACACGTCCTTGACCGTCCATCTCTTTATATATAAGGGTTTTGATCAATGTCTTTTGACTCTCTTGGCTTGTGCACCGAACTGCTGAACGCGATTTCCGCTCAGGGCTATATCACGCCGACCCCTATCCAGGCCCAGGCAATCCCGGTGATTTTCGAAGGCTGCGACTTGCTTGCGGGTGCCCAGACGGGTACCGGCAAGACTGCGGCGTTTGCTCTGCCGATCGTGCAGATGCTGAGTGAAGATACGCCCAGGAAAAAGCGGAGAAGCCCGCGCGCTCTGGTTTTGGTGCCGACCCGAGAGCTGGCGGCCCAGGTCAGCGAACAGATGCAAAATTACGGTCGACGTCTGTCGTTGCGCTCCACCAAGATCTACGGCGGTGTGAACATTCGGGCGCAGATCGAGCGGCTGCATCGTGGTATTGATATTGTGGTAGCAACGCCCGGGCGACTGCTCGATCACGCCGAACGTGGCACGATTAAACTTTCCGAGGTTGAGTTCCTGGTGCTGGACGAGGCTGACCGCATGCTCGATCTGGGGTTTATAGACGATATCCTGAACGTGGTGGAGTATTTGCCATCGCAACGCCAGAACCTGCTCTTTTCGGCAACCTATTCGCAGAGCATCAAGCAGCTCGCCGACGAGTTGCTCGATCAGCCGCGGCGGGTCGAGGTGGCGCGGCGGACCATCACTGCCGATGCGGTGACCCAGACGGTTTATCCCGTGGAGCGCAGCCGCAAACGGGAAATGCTCTCGCACCTGATCCGCAAGGGGGACTGGAACCAGGTACTGGTCTTCACCCGCACCCGTTACGGCGCGGACAAGCTGACTGATGAACTGCTCTTTGACGGGATTAAGGCCGCTGCCATCCACAGCAACAAGAGTCAGTCGAAACGGACGCGTACCCTGGCGGAATTCAAGCGGGGTGAGTTGCGTGTTCTGGTAGCGACCGATGTGGCGGCGCGCGGGCTCGATATAGAGCGCCTGCCGCATGTGGTGAATTACGAACTGCCCCAGGTTCCCGAAGACTATGTGCATCGGATCGGTCGCACCGGTCGGGCCGGAGAAGACGGGGTCGCCCTCTCACTGGTTTGCCCGGCAGAGCAGCCACGGTTGCTGGCGATTGAACAGTTGCTCGAATATGCTATCCCGCAGCAGACGATTGCGGAATTTCCGCAGATTGCGGTCAAGCGGGGGGGGAAGACGAAGGCAAACAAGAAGCTCAAAGGACAGTCGAAGTCAAAGAAGAAACAGTCGCAGCCGCAGAAGAAACAGTCCAAGGCGAAGAAGAAACCAGCAACGCCGGTGAAAGCAAAGACAAAGTCCAAAACTCCCCGAAGGGGAAAAGCTGAAACCACTCAGCCTGCCCCCAAGATCGGGCGTCGGCTGAGCAGAACTCGTTGAAAACGCATCGGGGCCGAGTCTTGAATCTTGAACATTTAACTGAGCGGCAGTTTAGCTCGGAGCATACTTATGACAAATAACGATATCTTACGTCGCATCCGCTTTGTTTTCGACTTTAACGATTCGAAAATGATTGCCCTGTTTAGCCTGGCTGATCATCAGGTAACGCGGGCGCAGGTCAGCGATTGGTTAAAAAAAGATGATGATCCTGCGTATCAGGAATGCAGTGATATTCAGCTGGCAATTTTCCTGAATGGTTTGATTATCGATAAGCGAGGTAAAAAAGAAGGGCCACAACCAGAACCGGAGCAACGATTAACGAATAACATCATTTTTAAAAAATTGAAAATCGCATTAAACCTGAAAAATGATGACATATTAGAGCTTATGAGTTTGGCCGGTTTGCATATAAGCAAACACGAATTAAGTGCGCTTTTCCGTAAATCAGGGCACAAACACTACCGTGTCTGTAAAGATCAGATCTTGCGAAATTTTCTAAAAGGCGTGCAGCTTAAATATCGCGACATAACTTGAGCCCTCACATTCTTTAGCAACAGGTGTTTATGTCTTCAGATATTACAGACGAAACAATGAATCCACCGGAATTGGTCGATACGGCACAGATACCGGGTGATGGCGGCGAACTTCAGCTCTTCAAGTGCGACGCGGAATACTCCATAAGCATCGATGGAAGTAATACCCTGATGAGCACCTGGGCCCATCAGTCCGAGGATGCATTGGCCGAACTTGCCTGCCGAAAAATCGCTGGCCGAGCCCAACCAAGGGTCCTGATTGGCGGCCTCGGCATGGGGTTCACGCTGGCCGCAGCCCTGCGCTACCTCGGGGCAGATGCGGAGGTGGTGGTGGCCGAACTGGTGCCGGCCGTGGTGGCCTGGAACCGGGGTGTTCTTGGTAAGTATGCGGGCTACCCGCTGCAAGATGAACGGGCCACGGTTCGCGTGGGTGATGTTGCCAAGCTTCTGCGGGCGCAGCGGCAGGCGTATGATGCGATCCTGCTCGATGTCGATAATGGTCCCAAAGGTTTAACCCGCAAGAAAAATGATTGGTTATACTCCACCGATGGCTTGTATGAAGCCTACGAAGCGTTGCGTCCAGAGGGGATACTGGCCGTTTGGTCGGCCGCACCGAGTCGCAACTTTATGGAACGTCTGCGCAAGATCGGGTTCAAGGTGAAACAGTCCCGGGTGCCGGAGCAAGATAATAAAGGCGATCTCCATGCGATCTGGCTCGCTGAGCGAGGGCCTTGAGAAATGATCAAAGTTAATGACCTGGTGTTCGAATATCCGGGGACCAGAGCACTGAAAGGTGTCTCCTTTCGGATTGAGTCCGGCAGTATTACAGCTCTGGTCGGGCCGAACGGAGCTGGCAAGACCACTCTTCTGCGCTGTATGGCCGCCCTCGAAGTGCCGATGTACGGACAGGTGCTCATCGACGGTGAAAATATCCACGAGGATCCCCGCGCCTGTCATCGTAAGCTCGGTTATCTCTCCGACTTCTTCGGCCTCTACGATGAGCTGACAGTTCGTCAGTGTCTGCTGCATGCGGCTGCATCCCGCGGCATTTTGGCCGGCGAGCAGGTTCGGGTGACCGAGCAGGCCGCAGAACGGCTCGGCATTGTTGACCGCCTCGAGATGAAGGCTGGTGCGCTGTCACGTGGACTGCGGCAACGTCTGGCAATCGCCCAGGCCGTAGTTCACGAACCACAGATATTGATGCTCGACGAACCGGCCTCCGGGCTCGATCCCGAAGCAAGGCATAGTCTGGCCGAGCTGTTTCTGGCTCTGCGCGACCAGGGCATGACCCTGGTGGTTTCCTCGCACATCCTTTCGGAACTGGACGAATATTCCACCGACATGTTGGTCCTGCGCGAGGGGCGCATCCTCTCGCACGACCTGATCGAACAGGAAGCCGCAGCGACGGTCTGCCTGAAATTATCTCTGACAGGGCCTTCCAGGGGAGTGCAGACTCTGCTCTCCAGCTTGCCCGACGTCTCTGCCGTCGAAGGCGACGATGAGTCTGCCGTGATCTCCTTCTGCGGTGATGCCGCCGCTCGACATCGCTTGCTGAAGAGTCTCCTTGACCAGGGCCTCCCAGTTTGTGCGTTTTCCGAGCAACAGCGCAACCTGCAGTCGGCCTACCTGGAGTCGGTGCGAAGCCAGAACAATCAGGAGGGCGTGCGATGAACATCAATCCTGAATTCCGCCGCAATCTCTGGCTGGAGTTGACGCCTTCCCGGCTGATCGGCATGCCGCTGATCCTGGGGGTCCTGCTGTTTCTCGCCTATCTCCTCGATAGCAAGCAGTATGGCGAGAGTGTGGCCAATACAGCGTTGATCCTGTTCGGCCTGTTGGTCTTTTT
>JAUWTX010000265.1 GCA_030614505.1 Desulfuromonadales bacterium | reverse complement strand
TTTATGGAGGTGTGGAACAGTTCGGCCATGCAGGCTATCAGGCATGCCATCAAGACAGGAGAGGTACATCCGACGTGTCGCCAGGCGATGTGTCAATTCGTGACCCGGATCATCTAAGCCCAGAATCAGGATGCGTGTAAATAGCTCAATTTGGGGGCTCAGAAGTCAACAAGCTTACGGCTTGTACTCTATGATTGCGGCGACGATACGCTCAGACGCCTGACCATCACCAAAAGGATTGGCGACACTGGTCATGGCAACCAACGCCTCTGGCGAGTCCAGCAAAGTTGAAACCTCTTTTTCTATCTGATCTGCATCGACACCCACCAATTTAGTGGTTCCTGCTTCAATACCTTCGGGGCGTTCGGTGACCTCACGCATGAGCAATACCGGTTTGCCAAGGGAGGGGGCCTCTTCTTGCACACCACCGGAGTCCGTCAGGATCAGAGTACAAACTTTCATCAGAGTGATGAAGGCTTTGTATGAGAGGGGCTCAAGCAGGAGAATCCGTTCGTGACCCGCCAGGAGTTCCTCAACCGGCTTGCGTACATTGGGGTTGAGGTGAACGGGATAGACAAAGACCGTATTAACATGTTGGTCCGCCAGTCTCCGTATGGCCGTGGAAATAGCCTTAAATCCTTCACCAAAACTCTCACGCCGATGTCCGGTCACCAACACGATGCGTTTGCCTGATTGTAATAGCTCTTGAATGGCCCTTGGCAAGGTGTTCGTATCCTTACAGCTTTTCTCAATCCACCGCAAGGCGTCGACCACCGTATTGCCGGTGACTTTAATCCGCTCAGCAGGCGTTCCCTCTTGCAGGAGATTCGCTTGTGCCCTTGGGGTCGGGGCAAAGTGCAGGTCAGCAACGATGCCGGTGACTCTCCGGTTGAGTTCTTCTGGAAAGGGCGCGCCCAGGCTATGACTCCGCAGTCCAGCCTCTACATGGGCAACCTTGATCTTTTTGTAAAAGGCACAGAGCGCGGCTGTCATCGTTGACGTGGTGTCTCCTTGCACCACAACCCAGTCTGGCTGAACATCATTCAGGAGTCTGTCAAAAGCATGAAACAGCCGACCGGAAAGGCTGGCGAGAGATTGCCCAGGCTGCATGACATCAAGGCGATACTCCGGCGATAAAGCAAAGTCTGCAAAAGCCTGCTCCAATAGTTCTTTATGCTGTCCGGCAGCGCAAAGTTCTACACGGACACCATCTTTAAGTGCAAAGGCTTTGAGCACAGGTGCGAGCTTGATGACCTCGGGTCGGGTGCCGGCGATAAACAGAACGTGTAAAGAATATTGTGGTGACATAGCCGTTGGCGAAAGGAACCTCTGATTCAACTCGTAAGTGGAACATATGATCTGCCGAAGAGTAACTCTTTAGAGGTCAGGTAAACAAGACACTTCTTTGGTAGAGGGTCTATCGTTTCATTGTAATACCCCAATTACGACGGCAAGATGAAGACCATTAGTTTTATTTACTATGGTCACTTGGTATCCGCCATGCTCAGTCTCGCATCCCTGCTTCTACCCCATCCTCAACTTAAGAAAACTCTCCAGATCGGGGCCCTTCATATACTCATTGTGCTCTCGTTCAAAAGCAATCGTGGATTGCGGCTTCGGGCCGTAATCATGGCCCGGGAAGACTTTTGTCTCGGGTGAGAAAGCTGCCAGACGCAACAGGCTATGGTAGAGGGCGGCCGGATCGCTGCCGGGAAAATCAGCTCGACCACAACGCGTTACGAAAAGAGTGTCGCCTGTAATCAGAGCTCCAGGTGGGTTAAAAACCAGGGAGCCTGGCGAATGCCCCGGCGTATGCATGACATCAACCGTAATCGTACCGATCTGTAACTGACTTCCTTCGCTCAAGGCGATGTCCGCTTTTTGGACATCAAGCAGGTTCGCAGCCAGCTTCGCACCAGTCACTTTAAGGACTTCGGCATTGCCGGCGATATGGTCAGGGTGACCATGTGTGTTTGCCAGTATCTCCAGGGACAGATCTCGGCTGCGAATGACACTCAGCAGACTTTTTGGCGACACTCCGGGATCAATACCAAGTGCCTTGCCGGTTTGCAGACAAATCACCAGGTAGGAAAAGTTATCGGTGCCGGAGATCGGCACCTGGACAATTTCCGGCATCATTTATACCACTCATCAACAGTGTATGGTTCATTGCCGACCTTGCAGATTTCGCCGTCGATGACCTTGAAAAGATCCCCGGTTTTCTTGACATGCCACTCGTCCCCCTCTTCCGGAGGCAGTGGGAATTCACGACAGCCGAGATATACATCCTCATTATCAAGCATGCCCCACCAGTCAAGAGAGCCGGTTTGCCAGAGGCGGGTTTTTAAATTGAACGCCATAAATCATCTCCTTAGCTTCAGCCCTGATAGTCTGACAGGCTGCTAATCATTCAGCGGGTCCTCCCCAGTCTGCCACGATGGCAACACCCGGTCACTCAACTGGAAATCCGGGCCATCGTGCTCAGTATATATAATGTAGATGTGCTCTTTCGGCAAGCCCCATCGTGTACCGATCTCATTCATGATCGCCAGCGCCAGGCGACGCTTCTGGTCAGCAGTGCGTCCCAGTCGAATATCGGCGTTAAGAAATGCGATCTGTCCATCGTCACCGGCGCGACCAAAGACCAGGTCAGCGTGCTGGTAACAACGGTAGGTAATGCCTATGTGATCCGTGCCGGTACTCATGATGGCTGCAAAATGGTCCCGGACCGCATCGGCAAAGTCTGCTTTTTCTGCACGCTCTGGGGTGAAATTCAGTTCAAACTGTAGATGTGGCATCGATTCCTCCCTTACTTGGAGTTCGATTTTAAGCATAGCAGAGCAGAGAAGATCAGCAATGGACGGTTGTGACAAGAAACCTTTCCCCCTATAATGAATATTTACATTGCCAAACTCAAGATGAGGGCAACTATGAAATTCGTCAAGATGCACGGTGCCGGCAACGACTACGTCTACGTTGACTGTTTCCGGCAGTCCGTCAAGGATCCGGAGAGCCTGGCGCGCGAAATCAGCGACCGGAATTTTGGAATCGGTGGCGACGGCATGATCCTGATCGAGCCGTCCAAGAAGGCCGACGTCAAAATGCGTATGTTCAATGCCGATGGCAGCGAAGCAGAGATGTGCGGCAACGGCATCCGTTGCGTTGCTAAATATGCCTTCGACCACGGCCTGGTGGATCGTACCGAGATTACCATTGAAACTGGTGCTGGTGTCCTGCCGCTGACAATGTATCCCAACAAAAGGGAACATATCGACAAGGTAAGAGTTAATATGGGCCCACCACGACTGACCCGCGCTGATCTGCCGATGGTCGGCCCGGCCAATGAGCAGGTCATCAATATGGATCTTGAGGTACTCGACCGCACCTTCCAGATCACCTGCGTCTCCATGGGCAACCCACACTGCGTTATCTATGTGGATGATGTCGCCAACTTCTCTGTTAAACGCTACGGCTACGCGATTGAAAACC
>JAUWTX010000164.1 GCA_030614505.1 Desulfuromonadales bacterium | reverse complement strand
TTGCCCGCTACCTAAGGGTTGCAATGGTGGTTGTCGTGGGTTTTCACACTTTTTCATGTGGTTATGGGGTCGCGCCTACACTTTTCAATTTTTTGGCGTTACCCACAGTTTTTGTCAATGGTTTCCCCGCGACCCTTAATACCGGTTGCGAATGCGACTAGAGAGTCATCTGTTGCGACTTCCCTGCCAAGCGGCCCGGCTTTTCCAGAGTGCATCGCTTGAATAGATTCCCAGACCTGTCCATATGAAGAGAAAGCTGACCAGATGCCCTTGCGAGAAGGGCTCATTATAAAGCCAGACGGCCAGGATAAAATGCAGGCTGGGAGTGATGTATTGCAGAAAGCCGGTGGTTGCCAGACGTAATCTGCGCGCGGCTGCGACAAAAAGCAACAGGGGGACGGCGGTTACCACACCGGAGAGGGGCAGGAGCAGATCGAGTTGCAGTGTCCCAACCAGGAATGAGCTTTCCTGCTGCATTGCCAGGTAAATCAGGTAGCCTAAAGCGATCGGGGCCAGCAGGAGAGTTTCTACCGTCAGGCCGATCATGGCTTCGACCCGTGCCACTTTGCGCAACAGTCCGTAGAGGCCGAAGGAGGTTGCGAGCATAAGAGCAATCCAGGGAAACTGGCTGTGATGGAAGGCCAGGTTCAAAACCCCGATCAGAGCAAGCAGAACACTGAACAGTTGCCATCGGTTCAGCCTTTCACGTAAGAAAGCGAAGCCGAGCAGGACGCTGAGTAGTGGCGTGATGAAATATCCCAGGCTTGATTGGAGTACTTCGCCGTGCTGGACCGCGTAGATAAAAACCAGCCAGTTGGTGGCGATCAGTAGTGTTGATCCGCACAATGTCAGCAGGATTTGCCAGTCACGTAAAGCCTTGATAACCTGGCCAAGTTGAAGGCGTGTGGTGACGAGAATCAACAGGAAGACAGCTGACCAGAAGATGCGATGACAGACTATCTCCAGTGGTGTGGCTCCCTCTAGAGCCTTGAAAAAAACCGGGAAAAACCCCCATGCGAAATAGGCGGCTAAGCCATAAAACACGCCGAGACGTGCATTGTCATGCTGGTCTGATGGACTGGCTTGGTTGTTCGCAAGGGTTTCGACAGGTTTTATCTTCGCAGTCATTGCAGGCATTTAAAGAGGGACACTTCCGGGAGTGTCCCTCTTTAATCTCTTGTTTCTTTTTGTGGCTGTTATTTTTTCTTTTGAGCGTTATTGAAGAGATCGGCAAAAGTACCCATACCGCCTGTGGATTTTTCTTCGTAAGAGGTCTCTTCTGATTCTCCCGCTTTGTCTCTGACCGGAACCAGGGATATCCGCTTTTCGTCAAGATCAACCTTTTCCACGGTGACCTGCAGCTGCTGCCCGACCTTCAGTACATCCTGAGGATGCTTGATACGCTGTTCACCGCCGATTTTTGAGATGTGCATCAGGCCGTCGATACCCTCTTCAAGGGTGACGAAAGCGCCGAACTTGGCCAGGCGCGACACGGTGCCGGTGTGAGTCGAACCGGCCGGGTAGCTGGTCTCGACTTTGATCCATGGATTAGCCAGGGTGTCACGCAGACTGAAGGAGAAACGATCTTTCTCCCAATCACATTTTTTAACGGCGACATCAAGTTGCTGGCCGACCTGCAGGACCTCTTCGATATTCTCCACTCGCCCGTAGGATATTTCTGAAATCGGCAAAAGACCTTCGAGACCGCCTATATCGATAAATGCACCGAAATCGCGGATGTTGGTGATCGTGCCTGAGACCACCATCCCTTCCTTGAGAGTCTTCTTCAGTTCCTCCCGCTGCTGGCGGCGTTCTTCTTCAAGGATCACGCGGTGTGAGACAACGATGTTACGTCCCTGCTCGCTGAACAGGGTGATGCGGAAGGAGAGGGTTCCTCCAGTAATATCTTCCTCATCAGTCTGGCGACGCAGGCCAAGCTGGGAGAAGGGGCAGAAGGCTCGTACATTGCCCGGCAGTTTGATCTCGTAACCGCCCTTGATTTCTTTTTCAATGCGCCCTTCCACTGGAATTTCGCTGCGCCAGGCTTCTTCAAGCTGGGCCGTTCCGGAAGAACCGCCGCCAAGGCGGGTGGTGAAGCGTAGTTCGCCTCCTTTGCGCGACATGAAATAGGCACTGACCTGATCGCCGACAGCGACGGTCAGATTCCCTTCATCATCGAGGAGTTCCTTGGAGTCGAGAACACCTTCACCCTTCTGGCCGACATCCAGGAAAATCCATTCTTTACCGATCTGCAGCACTTTGGCGTCTATCTTCTGTCCCGGTTCAAGCTGGGTTTTGCCAACCATACTTTGCTCGAACGTCTCAGCAAAACTGCCTTCTTCGCTCATTTCCTGATCGTCGAATGTTTCGTCACTCATGGGTTGCCTCGTGTGAAAGTTGGATGCGGGCTATCGTTACAACGATGTCTATCGCGGCATTATAGGCATGTTTATCACCTCTGTCATGGCTTAAGATGGTGCGCTTCCGGTTAAATTAACGATTTCCGTTTAAAACCTGTTACTCTGCTGTAATTATGAACAAAAACATACAGCTTGTCTGTTCAAAAAAATGGATACAACATGAAACAATATGACGTCATTGTTATCGGTGGAGGCCCGGCAGGGTTGTTCGCTGCCGGATTGGCAGCACATCAAGGCGCCCAGGTTCTGTTGCTGGAGAAGAACGCGCGCTGCGGAGCGAAGATTCTCATCACCGGAAAAGGCCGCTGCAACGTCACGCACAGTGAGGATGACCCGCGCAAGTTCGTCGAGAATTTCGGTCGCAACGGCCGGGCATTGCTCACGGCGCTTTATGCTTTTGGGGTCAAAGATGTAGTGGCTTTTTTCGAAGAGCACGGTGTGCCGCTGCAGATTGAGCGGGGCGGACGTATTTTCCCAAAGAGTGGTGAAGCGAAGGATGTTCAAAAGGCATTGATTGCCTTTGCCCGTGATGCAGGCGTTGAGATACGCACATCCTGTGAAGTGACAAAACTGCTGATTGATGATGGCCTGATCAAAGAAGTCGAAACCACGAGCGGTACTTTTGCTGCGATCAACACGATCATTGCTACCGGTGGCCTTTCCTACCCGGAAACCGGTTGTACCGGAGATGGTTATGGCTGGGCCAAGTCATGCGGGCATCGTCTGGTGACGCCGGAACCGTCCTTGGTGCCCGTGAATTTGCGCGAGGCCTGGACCTCTGAAGTCAGCCACTTCAATCTTAAAAATGTCAGGATTACACTTTTTTCTGAAGGGAAAAAGGTTGATGAACGCTTCGGTGAAGCATTCTTCACCCGTTCAGGAATCGGTGGCCCGATTGTTCTCGATATGAGCAGTCGCATACGCGATGCACTCAAGCAGGGCGAGGTGAGTTTACTCTTGGACCTCAAACCCGCTGTTGCCTCTGATCTGTTTGATAAACGTCTGCAGCGGGAACTGGCTGAGCATAGCAACCAGGACTTCGGTAATTCACTTGGCAAGCTTCTGCCGCGCGATATGATCCCGGTCTTTCTGCGTCTGGTAGGCATTGATCCAAAGAAAAAATGTCACTCAGTGACACGGGTGGAGCGGCAGAGATTGTTGAAACTGTTCAAGGAGTTCGAACTCGAGGTGACTGGATGCGAAGGCTTTCGCCGGGCAATTATCACTTCTGGAGGCATATCGCTCAAGGATGTCGATATGCGCAGTATGCGCTCGAAGATTGTTGCAAATCTCTTTTTCGCCGGCGAGATGATTGACCTCGATGGCCCGACCGGTGGTTTTAATCTACAGGAGTGCTGGTCGACTGGTTATCTGGCTGGCATCAATGCTGCCAAGATGCAAGATGATTAATGCTCGGGTTGTCTTCTGGTCGTAAACTGTGGCACCAGCCCTTCGAACTGTTTGATAAGCGAATCCGAATGACCTTTGTTTCGGCAGGTAAACCTGTTATAAGTGATTTTTTATCGACATCTGATCTGGTGAACAGCGGTTCCTGGAACAAGGATGTGAGCTTTAAGAAAGCCTAAAGGAGGCAATAATGCAGGATTGGGGCAGTGGTCCCTCGAATGTAGACCTGGAAAAGAAGGTCATCGAGATCAAGAATCATTTCAAGAAAAAGTTCGGTGCGAGTAAGGGCATTTTGCCGATAGTGATAGTGATCGCTCTGATCGTATTCGGTGCTTTCAACAGCATGTACGAGGTGGATACCGAAGAGACCGGTGTGGTGTTGCGCTTCGGTAAGTTCTCCGGGTTTGCAGATCCAGGATTGCATTTCAAGATGCCCTTCGGCATTGACCAGGTTTACCTGGTGCAGACCGGACGCGTCCTCAAGGAGGAATTTGGCTTCCGTACGGTTAAGCCTGATATCCGCTCGACCTACACCAAGCGTGGACTCGAAGAGGAATCCCTGACCCTGACCGGTGACCTCAACGTCATTGATGTTGAGTGGATTGTGCAGTTTCAGGTCGCCGACCCCTTTAAATTTATTTTTGGTATCAAGGACCCGGTCGGTACCGTCCGTGACATTGCCGAGGCGATGGTGCGCAGGTCGATCGGCAATGCTAACGTCAGCGCGGCGTTGACTACGGAACGTGCCCTGTTAGCCAATGAGATTCATCAGAGCTTGCAGGCCACCCTCAATCAATATGACATCGGTGTGCGTATCGTCACTGTCAAGTTCCAGGATGTGACACCACCCGATCCGGTCAAGGCGGCCTACAATGAGGTTAACGAGTCCGAGCAGCAGAGAGAGAGCCTGATCTTCCAGGCCCGTGAGCAATTTAACCGCGAGGTGCCGCGCGCCCGCGGCGAGGCGAAGAAAGTGCTGCAGGAGGCGGAAGGCTATGCTGTCGAGCGGGTCAATAAGGCTCGCGGCGAAACCAACCGGTTTTTAGCCCTGCTCACCGAATACCGCAAAGCCCCATCGGTAACCCGGAGCCGAATCTACCTGGAGACACTCGAAGAGGTTCTGCCCCGCCTGGATGAGATCTATATCATGGACGCCGAAAACGGCGGACTGCTACCGTTGCTGCCCCTGCGCAAGTCGATGGAAGGAGGGGTCAAATAATGAAAGCACCAATTATCCTGATTGTCATAGTTGCATTAATTATAGTCGGCATGAATGGCCTCTACGTGGTTAACGAAGCGGAGCAGGCGATTATTACCCAGTTCGGCAAGCCGGTCGGTGGTGTCGCTGAGCCGGGATTGAATTTCAAAATCCCTTTCGTGCAGAAAGTCAGTCGTTTCGAGAAACGCATCCTGAAATGGGATGGTGATCCGAACCAGATTCCGACCAAGGATAAAAGATTCATTTGGATTGATACCACGGCGCGCTGGCGCATCGCGGATCCTCTGCTTTTTTACACCACGGTTGCCACTGAACGCGGCGCTATGAGCCG
>JAUWTX010000071.1 GCA_030614505.1 Desulfuromonadales bacterium | reverse complement strand
GGTAAAGACATCGCGAAAGGGCAGTAAATTGCCGAGAGCCTGATGGCTGTATTCCGATTCGGTAATAATCAGCCATGCCAAAAACGCACCCAGTGCAAGGGATAGTCCTGCACTGGATGTCAGCCACGCAACCCCAAGACAGATGACAACGATGCTCAACAAAAAGACTTCCTGGTTGCGTGTTCTTGCGATTTGATAAAGGAGTTGAGGCACCAGCCATTTAGTGCTGACCATTACCAGCAGAATTATTCCTATGCCTTTGGCCAGAAGAACAAGAACAGTGGCACCGACATTCTCAGTTACACCCGCCAGCAACGGGGTGATCAGGAGCATGGGAACAATAATAATGTCCTGAAAGATCAGGATGCCAAGGGTCGTGCGGCCGTGTGGGCTATCAACTTCGGCTCTGTCCTGGATGAGTTTGAGCACAATTGCTGTACTACTCAGCGCGACGAGAAATCCAAGAAAGATGGCCACACCGGAAGCCATGCCAAATTGCTTGGCTATGAAAAAAGTCGCCAGAAAAGTCAGCAACACCTGCAGCGATCCGCCCATCAGAACGGACTTCTTGATTTGCAGCAGCCTTTCAAAAGAGAATTCGATGCCAATGGTAAAAAGCAACAACACAATGCCGATTTCAGCTAAAAGTTCGACTTCATGAACTGCCTCGACCAGCCCGAATCCGTAAGGCCCGACGAATATCCCTGTAAGGAGAAATCCCACAACAGCAGGCACGCGCAGTTGATGGCATATCAAAAGAACCGCAATCGCCAGTCCAAAAATGATGACAATGTCGTTTAACAGCACTATTTCCATGTTTCTCTTTTACCTGGCAGTCTGTTTATTGGTTTGTTAATTTATAGGTCGATAGGCTGCTGGATTACAACTCAAGCGCAAAACAGACAGCCCGTTTCAATTCGTCCAGTTTGGCAACGGAAAGCATCATAATAAGTGCGCCGATCTTGCCTTTGGAGACGGTCTGGATATGGTCGCAATTGATCACGCAATCTCTCGACATATCGTCATGTTGTGACAGACAGACCTCGCTCGGGATGTCTCTAATCGTAGTTGTTAACGGTGCAATCGTGATCTCGCCCAGATACTCGATGACCGACGTGCGGGACAGGATGACAACGGGCCGTTTTTTGTCTGGTTGTTTAAATGTGTACCAACGCACCTCACCGTGTTTCATATATCGCCCCAATCCTGCTCATCTTCCCAGACACTGAACTCGTCCTGTCCAACCGGTTTTTTTCTGTACCCCTGGCGATGTTTCTGCTCCATCTGCAGGGCATTGTGTTTCTCCAGGGCATCGCGCAAAGCATCACGGGTAAAAGCAGATCGGCTGCTGTGAAGTTTTTTAACAACCTTGTCGACACGTTCAACCAGTTCGTCATCCAGGGTCATTTGTATGGTTTTCATGGCGGCTCCGCGGTGTGGGTTATAATAGCTATGATAATCCACATAGCGGCAGG
This sequence comes from Desulfuromonadales bacterium, assembly GCA_030614505.1. Classification (GTDB taxonomy): domain Bacteria; phylum Desulfobacterota; class Desulfuromonadia; order Desulfuromonadales; family BM103; genus M0040. Next base: position 6,835 of record JAUWTX010000071.1, on the reverse strand, counting down.
CGTCAACAACCCCTTGGCCCGCTCTTTTCTGTTCATTCTGACAGCTGATTGTTCACAAGCTGCAATACTGTCTTGAATGGAAACCTGTCGTAGGCCGCAAACATAGCATTCTTTCTGAGCTTGGCGCGAGTCGTGGCAGGGGAGGTAATGCCGCAGAGAAATCGCGCAAGCTGGCGCGGGCTCCTGAGTGCATCGTGGCCTTCTACGATCAGAGCATGGATGCGTTTTTTATCCTGCTCATTGAACGACGGGGGATGCTGAGGATTTAGAGGTGACGGTATTTCCCCCTGGCACCGACAACAGTGACCACAGGGAGCACATTTTTCACCAAAATAGGCCAGCAGATATTGAGTCAGACATCCGTCATGTTGGGCAAAGGTGAGAACCATCCGGATGCGATCAATGTCATTGACTTCTCTTTTTTGGAATCTCTCATTGAGCGAATCGATCAGCTTCTCCATGTTGTCGGGCATTTTTAAACGACGATAACCTTGTCGAATACCTGCAACATTCACCAACATGTCACCTTGTTTTTCCAGGTATCCTAGAGCGGTAACGATGCGGTTCCGGGGCTGGTCAATGGCTTGGCTGACCTGCATGGTGTCCAGAGTGAACCAGATTTTGCCTTTTCGGGCGTGGCTAAAAATAGATTTCAGGAACTCGGCTCGTTCACCTCTGAAACGTGCAAAAATTTCAGCAGAGGGTTTCAGTGGTTGAAACTTGTATTCGGTGTAAAACGGACCGGTTGCTGCCAGAAGGCCTTCCAGTTCCAGATAGGTTAAGAGAGTTTTCACCACTAGTGGCCGCACATCAAATTGGCCTGAAAGTTGGTATTCGGAAACATCGAAGATTTCTCCGGCTTCTAGCAAGTGACGCGTAAAAGCGGCAATGGTTGCTGTTTCGGGAGTATCCCCGTAGCTGAAATTTTCCAAAGTGATGGCGTCGTCAGCCGAGGCCAGCATTTCACAGACAGACGCTTCGCCATCCCTGCCGGCACGACCGATCTCCTGAGAGTAACTCTCGAGGCCTTTGGGTAGATTGTAATGATAAATATAACGAATATCCGATTTATCCACTCCCATTCCGAATGCAATGGTTGCCACGATAATGGCATCTTGGGACTTCATGAAGGCATCCTGGATCGCCGAACGATCTTCGTTCTTTAATCCAGCATGGTAGGCTGTTGCCTGTAGTCCGCTCTTGTTAAGATATTTCGCCACTTCCTCTGCGGTGCGTTGCAGGGTTACATAGACTATGGTTGAACCGGGAGGACGCTTTTTGATTTGAGAGAGCAGGATCTTCCTTCTATCGTTCGCGAAAACAGGCAAGACATTAAATTCCAGATTCGGGCGATAGAGTCCCGTATTGATGTAATCTTCCAACGCGATATCAAAAGCGTCGCGAACATCCGTTGCTACGGCCGGAGTCGCTGTGGCGGTGAGCGTCAGGGTGCGTTCAACCTTGAGCTCTTTTGCCAGTTGGGCAATCTTCAGATAATCAGGCCGGAAGTTATGCCCCCACTCACTGATACAATGCGCTTCATCAATGGCCAGCAGTGAAATGCGTTGTTTGGCGATCGACTTAAGAAATCGTTCATTGCCCAAACGTTCCGGGGAAATGTATAGCAATTTCAGCTTCCTGGAATGAAGGTCTTCAAAAAGCTGCAGATTCTCTTCGCGCGTTAAGGTGGAATCCAGCCGCGCCGCCGGCATACCCTTACTGATCAGAAAGTCCAGCTGATCTTTCATCAGAGCAATCAGCGGAGAAATCACCAGGGTTAAACCATCGAACAACATCGCGGGTAATTGATAGCAAAGGCTCTTGCCGCCACCCGTTGGAAAAACCGCCAGAACAGATTTCCCTTCCACAAGTCTGGTTATCACCTCTTCCTGGCCTTCTCGGAAAGAACTAAAACCAAAATGTTGCTGCAGCTGTTCTTGTAATAATGACATGGTGATGTCGCCCTGGCTGGCATGATGCGGGTCGCTGACGTCCACCGCTCGAGAATTGTGTGACATGAATCCCTCCTTAGGATGGTATGACAAAATAAAAACCATAGAATGCTGTGATTGTAGCCAAGAGCATTGCTCGGAGCAAGCTTTCCGAACGAACTTTTATTATGGCCTGCAAGAGGGTAGAATTAGCAAGGGGAACCTTTTTAGAGGACTCATCATGTCGATATCATCCAAGCCGATCAAAGTGGAAAAGCTCACTCCAGAGAAACCTTATGGCCTGGTGGTGGTAATCACCGGCAACGGCAAGGGCAAAACAACCAGTGCCATGGGGATGGTCTTGCGGGCCAGCGGGCATGGTCTGAAAAGCTGCATCATCCAGTTCATGAAGGGCGATCTTTATTCGGGGGAGTGGGACGGGGTGAAGCTGCTTGGTGATCTGGCGGAATTGCATGCCACTGGCATGGGTTTTTGCGGCATCCAAGGCAACCCCTATACCCATGCTGAACATCGCGTCAGCGCCCAGGCGGCGTTAGAACTGGCCCGGGCAAAGATGGCCAGCGGTGACTACCAGATCATTATTCTCGATGAAATCAACAATGCACTGAAACTCAAACTTGTCGATCTGAAACAGGTGTTGGATCTGGTCAAAGGAAAGCCGGAGTTGATGCACCTGATCCTGACCGGCCGCAACGCTCATCCGGATATTGTGGCGTTAGCGGATACGGTCAGCGAGGTGTGTGAAGTCAAGCACGCCTACCAGAAAGATATCGAACCGCAGCCGGGGATTGATTATTGAGAAGAGAGAGGTTCGTGGTTCGTTAGGGGTTTAACACAATGCCGGCCAATCCTTATCGCCAACCAATCGGCTGGTAACCTTTATCTCGCAGACATTGATCAACAAACCTTATGTAGACCTGTGTCGGTTCCGAGGCGTCGAAAGCCCCGCCGATCAGGGTTGCTGTGGCGGCTCCGGCACCCCCGATGGCTGCTCCGCGTCCGGCGCTGCCACTCGAAGAAATTGCGCCGACAACGGCTCCTGTTGCGCCGCCGACAGCACCGGCCTTGGCTGTCTTCGTAGCAAGTTCCCCACTCTTTCCTGCATTGGCGCCACTGGCCTCGGCTGCGTGCATGCATGCATGGATATCTGCATCTGCCTGTTGCTGCCCGACTCTGTTCATGTGGGCGTTGGGATAGAGAACCGGTTTTTTCGAGCTGGCACAAGCAGTAAGAGCCAGGGTCACGCACAGCAGTAGAATGCCTGGAGTTGTTTTCATTGTTATCTCCGTAAGTTTCTCCAACAAGCTCATTGTAACTCACACTCACTCATTGCGACTATTTTAAACTGCTCAATCCGACGAAACTACCGTTGTTGTCCTCAGCCAGGCGCCGCATCAGGGCGGCGAAGCGGGCGGCATTCTGCCCTGCTCCAGGTTGGGCCAGAAGAACGGGGAAGCCGATGGTGTGGATGCGCACCCGGCTGTCCTTGCTCCGGCCTGAGCTATTCTTCTGGCGGACTGTATCGACTACGTTCTGCATGAGGCCGCCTGAGAAATCATCGCCGAAGACATAGAGACTGATCCGCTTGTCCGGGGCGTAGAAACGCTGGATCGCCTTGGTGACCCCCTCAACAGGGCTTGAGTTGGAGAAGGGTGCCCAGGTGGAGAGGCGGTCGAGAATAGCGCGACGACGGGCCTTCGAGTCGGGGATCCAGCGTCCGGCATATTGGGAGAACATGTAGTCGCCCATGTCGTTAAGTACCTGCACCCCCTTGACCCGAGGATAAATGTCGAGGATCTCCTTCATTTTCCGACGTACAAGCGGCCAGGCGAAGCGCTGCATACTGCCCGAGGTGTCGATGACAAAGATAATATATTCACTGTCCACCGGTATGCCGCCGATCACCGCGTCCTCTTTTGGGCGCTGGTAATCGCTGAGGAGGTGACGCATCTCGTCGCTTAATTCCTGCTTGGCGCTCTTTAACTCATCCACAATGAGGCTCTGCGCTTCGGACGCCGTGCTGGCAAGATGGTACTGTCCTTCGATGTTGGTCAAAGCGCCCTGCAACCGGGCAAGTTTCTCCTTGTGCTCGGAGAGCTGTTCCTGCCTGGCGATCAGATGCCGGTTGAGGATCTGTGTCTCGCCGCGAATCTCGTGAAGTTCCTCTTCCATTTTTATCACCAGGCCGGAGAGATCGACATTGGTCTGCTCGATCACCCGGGGCTCGGAAATCTTCGAGAGGACCAGCAACAGGATGATGGCCCCGAAACCGCAGGAGATCACGTCGAGAAAGGAGAGGTTGAAGACCTCAGTCTGGCGCCGGCGAGTTCTCATGGCCAATCCCTCGTTGGAGTGAGGAAGGAACCACCTGTTGCAAGTGCGAGTTTCCAGAAAGAGACTGCGGCCATGGGGTCTCCTTCCATTGGGAAGAGGATGGTGTTAACCGGCACCGACCTCGGCAGGACGTTGGCCGCCTGGTGGAATAGATTCAGGCGTTCGCTACCGGAGATGGTGTTCTGCGAGGGCTTCTTTTTACCCTGGGTCGGCAGTCCGTCGGTGAGCAGTAGGATATTATCCGGGCGTGGTTTCATGCGAGCAGCAGCCGCAAAGGCATTGTAGAGGCTGGTGCCGCCCTGGGGAATCGTCTGCTTCAGAGTTGCCAGCATTCGGTTGATGTTCAGGTTGTCAGAGGTCGCAGTCCACTTCCCTTTCAGATCGGTCACCACCGGAGTGGCACTGGTGTTGAACGTGTAGATCTGTAGCGCACTATCTGCGGGCAGGTTGGAGGTCAGCCACTCGACTGTTCTGATGGTGCGTTTCCATTTGGGTGACGCCTTCTTGGTGCGGTCGTCGAGATTGCGACGGACGATGATATTGACGATAGTCTCGTCGAGCATGCTGGCCGAAGCATCAACCAGCAGTAGAACCCTTTTGCCGCCAAGGCGCAGCCCGGTGAGGTACTGGCGGTCGCCCTGACCGATGAACTCGCGTACCTGGGTGCCTCGCGCAAGTTCTGTTTGTTGTTCTGTGCCGATCCTGCGACTCTCCCTATCCAGATTGAGAAGATCCGACTGCAGAGCGTTGATATGTTCTCTTGAGGCCTGGCTCTTGCCGCTCATCGTTGCCAGTTCGAGCTTGGTCTGATCGATGTTGGTGATTACCTGTCGTGACAACCCCTCTGTCCTGATGATCTCCTGCTCGGTCTGGAGCATGCTGTTCTGCAGACTGACCAGGTGGTCCTCGCCGACTTTGACCTCACGTTCGAGTCGCATCACCTCGCTTCGCAAATCAGCAACGATCTCCTGCCGGGTTGAGACCATGTCGCCGTTAAGCAGCATCACAAGGAGAACGACGGCACCGAAACCGCAAAACATGATGTCGAGAAACGACAGGTTGAATTGTGACGTACTACGCCGTTTTTTAGGCACGGGAACGACCTCTGTCCAGGATCAAGCGGGCTAAGGTGCGGGGTTGATCCGCAGTTTGTTGATCAGGTTTCGTTGACAGTAAGAGCTGGCATCGTGGATCAGTCGCTCCTGTCTGTGCTGGAGCTGATGGATGAAGAACATCATTACGATGCTCAAGACCAGGGCGATGAAGGTGGAGTTGAAAGCGACACCGAGATTCTGGGTCACGCCGGTGATATCCCCCTCGACGGCACGATGGGCCTGGGAGAGAGCGGCCCCGATACCACGGACGGTGCCGATGAAACCGACGGAGGGGATTGCCCAGGCGACATAGCGGATAGTCGAGAGTTCCGAGTCGAGCCGGTCGCCATGGGTCTCGCAAGTGTCGCGCGCCGCCGTGGCAGCATCCTGGATGTTGCTGGTTGCGGCAAACCGCTGGATTGCGTTCAGCAGTGCTGACGGCAAGAGGAAATCACGGCTCTCCTTCGGGAGCTCCTGCAGGCGCTCCATCAGCCCCCGCGTATCTTCCGGACCGATCGGCATGCCCCCCGGAAGCTGCAGCAGGTCCTCGTCCAACTGGCCCTGCTGACGCCAGATCGCGACTCCCTTGTAAACGAGGATTGCGATCGCCCAGAAGAAGAGGATCAGACAGGCTTCCTGTTCGAAATCACGAATCACGACGTAGAAGTTCTGTTCCTGGACCGCGTCCGGCTGTTCTACCAACCGGGCTTGTTCTGCCACCAGGAAAGCCTCGGCCTTGGGTCTGATCAGGGAGACATAAGCTCCATGAACAATGATGAAGACCAGCAGCAGGCTGAAGATCTGGTAGACCATCTCGGTAGGGAAGTTTCTTCCTCGCATAGGACTTATCACCTCACTCAGATATCAGTTGGAAACGGGACCGTACTGTCCACGCTTATCTCTTCACTCGATTTATAGGGCCGCGGCCATTCCGGCATCTTCTTTTCCTTTGCGATCTCTTGACCCGTATTCTTTTTCACGTCACCGGCCTTTGGACTCTTTTCGGAATCCTTTCTGGTGTTCTGGTCAGCGGCAAAGCTGCCGGCGGTGGCCAGGAGCAAAACAACAATGACAATGAATCTCCTCATTTTGCATACCTCGCAATGCGGAAGCCGATATCGTTGGCCGGTTCGCGACTGTAACGACGGTAACTGAACCGCAGTTCGGTAATGCTCGCATTGCGCCAGCTCGAACCCCGGACTACGTGATGGTTGCCGGTCGCAGGGCCCATCGGGTCGGCCGTACCTTTGCTGCCGGCAGAATTGGCCGCATAATAGTCATGGCACCATTCTGCAGCGTTGCCGCCGAGGTCATAAATCCCCACTGGATTGGCCGGGAAAGAACCGGTCGGTGCACTCGCAGCGAAACCGTCGTTGTAATCCTTGATCACTACAGGCAGGAGGTGACGAGCCGATTCATCAGCGAAATTCCCCGCTTTCATTTTCGGTGGGTATT
>JAUWTX010000220.1 GCA_030614505.1 Desulfuromonadales bacterium | reverse complement strand
GTCATGAAAATCGCACAGAATGTCGATCTGGCCCAGCGTGCCGGGCAAATTCGCAAGGACGTTCCTGCGCGGGACCTCGCGGAGATGATCGTCTCTACGGTTGAGGGCGGCATCATGCAAACCCGCCTGTTGAAATCCGAAAAGCCCCTTCAGCACTCACTGAATACACTTAAAAAAATCCTCGAACTTAGAGCTTAAAGAAGCCAGACATGGGAGAATAAATCATGGGACGTATAGCGACAATCAACGACCAGAACGCATCAGGACAGGTTTCAATTCTCTTCAACGAAATTGAGCAGGCCTTCGGCAAGGTTCCCAACCTCTTTCGAACCTACGCCTACCATCCCCCTTTGCTGGAAGCCAACTGGAACAAAGTTAAGCGAGTGATGATGGAGGGAACTCTGTCACGTAAAGCCAAAGAGGCGATTGCCGTCCTGGTGTCCAAGGATAATGGTTGCAACTACTGTGTGGCCGCCCACGAGGGAGCCCTGAGTGCTATCGGCGTCTCACCTGAAGAGGTTCATGTCATCGAGAACGATCTGGATCGCGCTGATTTCAGTCCGAAGGAAATGGCGCTGATTAAATTGGCACGCAAGGCCAACAGTGAGCCGTTACGTGGGACGGATGATGAATTCGCCGAAATTCGTCAACTGGGAGCCAGTGAGGCGGACATTATAGAGGCTTTGGGTGTTATGGAACTTTTCACGGCATTCAACAAATTTTTGGATATTCTTCAGGTCGATCTCGGCTAACAGCCTGTTCATTGATGGTCGGACATGCTGCTGGATGAAAGTTCAAACACACAAGATACTAAGGAGACTATCGGACTATCCGTGAGTCAGCTGCATCGGCCGCCATACAGCAGCGATCGGCAATGATTGGATATTCACCGGCCCCGCAAAAGAGCCCTTTACAATCTGCAACAGGGAGGTAAACTTCCCCCTGCTGCAAAAATCAAGCACAAGGAAACTAATGGGGAGAGCTTTATTCTTCCAGGCTGTTTCATGCCTCGTCCTGCAGCCTTCCAACGAGAGGCCACCCCAGAAAACATCATCAACAGGGAGACTTATTAATGGACTATGTCTTACCCGCACTGGCGGGGTTTGTTGCGATTTCTTCAGTGTTGCTGTCGCCAAAGGCACAAACTGAAGGGGCCTTTTTCAGGGGGTTGAGTGCCACAGGTGAACAGCCCAGGTTGCTGACCCTGACCTTCTCCCAAGTCACGACCTGGATCTTTGCCAGATCGCTACTGAACGCCGCGATCCTTGGTTTTTACTACGGCATATGGGGAACTCTTGCCTATAGCTTTTATTATTTCTCCTTTCTGACCGGTGGCCGTATCGTTGACAATCTGCGCTTTGAACACGGTTTTGATAGTGTTCAGTCTTTTTTATCTGCGCGTTTCGGTCCATTGGGAACCAGCTGTTACAACTTTGTCGTCGGTGTGCGGCTGATCAGCGAGGTGTTTGCCAACCTGCTGGTGATTGGCATCCTGTTCGGTGCCTCAGGCTCGCAAACCTACACTCTCAGTATCCTTGCCTTTGCTGGAGTCACCCTGTTTTACTCGATGCTTGGCGGGCTGCGTGCATCGTTGCGGACCGATTTGTTCCAGATGATCCTGTTTCTCGGTACCCTTGGGATGCTGGTGGTGCTGGTAATCAGCAGCAAAAGTGTCGGTCTCAATGATCTCTGGTTTAAACCTTTTGATTTTTCCCAACCAGGCCCAGTGCTAATGATCGTGGCACTACTGCAAATCTGGAGTTACCCGATGCACGATCCAGTGATGATGGATCGTGGTTTTCTCGCCGATCGGGAAACCACCCGGCGCAGCTTTTTCCACGCCTGCTGGATCAGCTTTCTCTGCATTCTGGTCTTCGGTTGTCTCGGTGTTCTGGCCGGGGCCAATGCCTTAAGTGGCGAATCGATGAACGATGCCCTGTTACGCCTGCTCGGCGAGCTGCCGATGCTGATTTTCAGCGGCTGCCTGATCATCTCTGCAATGTCGACTCTGGATAGTACTCTCTCCAGTTCGTCCAAGCTGATTGCCTCCGACATGGGTGTGCTGCGAATGACTTTGCGCAATGGCCGGATGGTGATGGCAATCTTCATGCTGCTCGGCCTGTTTCTGGTGTTCTGGGGCAACAAGGATCTTTTCAGTGCTGTTGCCGTCAGTGGTACGGCCTCGATGTACCTGGCCCCGGTGGTTTTTTTCTCCCTATGGGGCAAACGCGACGATATTCCGGTCTGGAGTTATCTGTTCAGCTTCATTCTGGCAATCAGTGGCGCAGTTCTCTATTTCACAGAATCGAGTGGTCATTCGGCGTTGCTCGGCGATATCCACAAGTACACCAAGCTGCTCTATATCTGCATTACCGTGCTCGGTTTTGGTTGCCTTTCTTTCTGGCTCGGTGGGCTGCTGAATCGGAATGTGCCCGCAGGAAAGAACCAATGAATCCAGCAACCAGCCGTGACCTTGGTCTGCTGAAAGGCCCGCTACTGATCTTTGGTGGTCCATACAGCAACTTGTCGGCAACAACAGCTCTGCGTACGGTTGCCGAACAGCGTGGCATCCCTCCGGAGTACATCATCTGTACCGGTGACCTGGTTGCCTACTGTGCCGAACCAGATGAAACGGTATGCCTGCTCCGCGATTGGGGAATACAGATCGTCATGGGTAATTGTGAGCAGTCTCTGGCAAATCGAGCCATCGATTGCGGTTGTGGCTTCGAGACAGGGAGTACATGTTCTGCCCTTTCGACGCAATGGTTTCGTTACGCAGACAGTAAAATCTCAGAAGCAAACCGGGCTTGGATGGGTGAACTACCGCAAGGGCTGATCTTTAGCCTCGCCGAACGCCGGTTGGCTGTAGTCCATGGTGGTGTTACTCAGATCAACCGCTTTCTGTTCGCTTCAACATTGGAAGAAGACAAGTTGAGCGAGTTGAATCTACTGGGCCCTGATATCGATGGATTGATCGCCGGTCATTGCGGGATTCCTTTCGGCCAGATTGTGGCCGGGAAGGCATGGCTCAATGCCGGAGTCATTGGCCTGCCTGCCAATGACGGCACACAAGACGGCTGGTATCTACTGATTGAAGCAGTCGGGGAGCAACTCAAGGCCCACTGGCATCGCTTGAGCTACCCGGCAGAGCTGACACGAAAAGCAATGATCGAAGTCGGACTCACATCCGGATATGCCGAGACAATTCTCAGTGGGCTCTGGCCAAGCGAAGATGTGCTACCCGTTGCTGAGAAGAGGAATCGTGGCAAAGCTCTCAATCCGCAGCCAATTATCTTCTGATGCTTTTTCGCCTGGCAGGATCAATCCACACTTGGCAGGATCAATCCACACCCGGCGGCACCAATCCACACCCGGCCAGACCACAAAACCGACTCCTGAGTGCATCAGGCCTTTATCTACTTGAATTATAGTTATAAAAACGCTATATATTTGCGATTAATAAAGGTAGGTCAAGAGCATTTCCAGTGCAATGTCTCTCATGTCAGACGAGCTATCCTGCCCAGTTTCTAAACAACCAATCGTCAGACAATCAGATCTAACACCCAGGGACCTAACACCCAGGCGGGCTGATAGTCCGCCCCGTTTTCGACGAATTGCAGGGAGAACGCATATTCATGCAAAGGACAAAAGACCAGATGATTCAGATCCGCTGGCACGGTCGCGGTGGCCAGGGGGCTATTACTGCGGCAAAAGTGGTCGCTGAAGCTGCCTTCAGATCCGGCTATGGCGGAGCCGTTATGGCACCGACTTTCGGCACGGAACGCCGTGGCGCTCCAGTGACAACCTCCTTAAAGATCGCCCACGACAAAATATACGACCTCTCGCCGATTACAACTCCGGACATCGTAGTTGTCCTCGATTACATGATCCTCTACGAGGTGGATGTGACCGCGGGGCTTAAACCAGGCGGCTGGATTATCCTGAATTCGCCACTTGCGGTGGAGAAACATTTATTCCCCGGCTATCGCACGGCGGTTGCCAACGCGACCCGCCTCGGCGTTGAGGCCGGACTGAGCAAGGGGATCGTCAACACCGGCATTATCGGTGCTTTAGGACGAGCCAGCGGTCTGGTTGATATAGACGTTCTCACCGAAGCGATTGCTGCCGAATTTGCCGGCCGCAGGCCAGAGGAAAATGCCATGGCGGCACGCCTGGTCTACGACGCAACGTTGATGTGTGATAACACGACAGGAGAATCGATTGATGCCTGATCCAAGATTTAAAATCCTGACTTCTGCCAGCACTTCTGGTCCCGGTGACGCCGGTCGTACAGGGTCCTGGAGGGTTGAGAGGCCAGTCAT
>JAUWTX010000024.1 GCA_030614505.1 Desulfuromonadales bacterium | reverse complement strand
CCCTCGCCGGTCACCGTAACGATGATCGGTACAGTCAGAGCCGCCATCTCACGCAAGTTGCGAGCAATCGCTTCTGCCTGACCGCGCTCCTCAGCACCAATTCCCGGAAAAGCTCCTGGCGTATCAATAAAAGTGAAAATTGGCAAACCAAACTGCTCAGCCATCTGCATAACCCGCAGAGCCTTACGATAACCTTCCGGATTCGGCATACCGAAATTCCGATAAACCTTTTGCTTGGTATCGCGTCCCTTCTGGTGACCGATAACTACACACGGCTCGCCATCCAGACGGGCGAAGCCACAGACCAACGCCGGGTCATCACGGAAGTTGCGATCACCATGGACCTCGAACCAGTCAGTAAAAATGTGCTGAATGTAATCGAGAGTATAAGGGCGGGCCTGATGACGGGCCAGCTGGGTACGTTGCCAGCGGGTCAGGTTGGAGAATATCTCATCACGTAATTTATTCGCCTTTTTCTCCAACTTCTTGATATCAGATGAAAAGTCAACACTGTCTGTCGAATAATCCCGCAACCCCTTGATCTTCTGCTCAAGCTCTACTAGGGGTTTTTCAAAATCTAGAAAAAACTGCATTTACAGGCTCCTGTCAGTTCTTAGATAACTAAACGGTGGTACCTACTCAAAGGTAACGACATTATAACCGAACAGTTTCTCGACGTCATCCATCATTTCATCGCTAGCTTGAAGACGCAGTCCACCCGGCAATGATATCACGGTTTCACTGCGATTGGGCACAACCAGGTGGATTAAAGCTTCGCATTCACCACGATAGCGCGTCATAATTTCCTTGAGAGAACGCAACTGCCGGTCATCAAGACCTGGAGTCGTCAAACGGAAATGGACCAGTCTGGTCATACGTGCCTGAACATCCTTGAGCAACAACACTTCGTTGACCAGGATTTTACAGGCATCTTCGCCAACATCTACAGCACCTTTAACCAGCAGCGCTTCCTCACTGCTCAGGAGTTCGGCCACTTGGGTGTAAGTTTCCGGAAAAACAACCATTTCAACAAAGCCACTGAGGTCTTCAAGGGTTACAAATGCCATCCGGTCACCCTTGCGGGTGTTCAAAAGCTTAATGCCGGTGACGATTCCACAGACACTGACCTCTTCCTTGTCTGCACGTTCAATCAGGCCGGCCGTATCACAAGTACTGAAGCGTTTGATGGCCTCACTGTGTCGCGCAAGAGGATGGCCGGTAATATAGAAACCAATCGCCTCCTTTTCATTGGTCAACAGAACATTCTCAGGCCATTCTTCGATATCCGGGAGTTGGCCGTAGGCGTGCCCGCTCTGGGTGAAGATCTGATCCGTTCCGAAGAGTGATTCCTGACCGGTCTCTTTCTCACGCTGAAGTTTCTGACCGTATTCCATCGCCTCTTCAAGCGCAGCCATGAATTGCGCACGTTTGTTCTGCAATGAATCGAAGGCTCCGCACTTGATCAACGCTTCGACAACACGTTTGTTGACACGCCTCAAATCGACACGTTCACAAAAATCATGCAAAGACTCAAAGGGCCCTTCTCCTCGCGCCTCGACAATTGCCTCAACAGCCGCACTGCCGACCCCTTTGACTGCACCCAAACCGAAACGGAGGCCTTTTCCATGCACGGTAAAATCACGACACGACTCGTTGATGTCCGGCGGCAGTATGGCAATTTCCATATTGCGAATTTCATTGATATTTTTGATGACCTTATCGGTGTTCTCCATGTCCTCAGTGAGCAGAGCGGCCATGAATTCAACCGGATAATGGGCCTTGAGATAGGCGGTCTGGTAGGCAACGTCAGCATATGCTGCCGAGTGAGATTTATTAAAACCATACTCGGCGAATTTCGCCATCTGGTCGAATACTACCTCGGCCTTCTTCGAGTCAAGTTTGTTCTCTTTGGCACCGTTAAGAAAGATTTTCTTCTGTTTGGCCATCTCCTCGGGCTTCTTTTTGCCCATTGCTCTACGCAGCAGGTCGGCGCCGCCGAGCGTATAATTGCCAAGCACCTGGGCAATCTGCATAACCTGTTCCTGGTAGACGATGACACCGTATGTGTCTTTAAGGATCGGCTCTAACTGAGGAAAATCATAATTGAAATCCTCGACCCCATGCTTACGTTTAATGAAAGAGTCGACCATCCCCGAACCAAGCGGGCCCGGTCTGTAGAGCGCCACCATAGCAATCAGATCGCCGAAGCAGGTGGGCTTTAGCTTGATCAGGTATTCTTTCATCCCTGATGATTCCAACTGAAAGACGCCGGTCGTCTCACCACGGCTGAGTAGCTGGAAGGACTTTTTGTCACCATCAGAGACCAGGGTCAGATCGAAATCGGGATCCTTGCCCTCCCGGATCAAACGAACCGCATTATTGATGACGGTCAAAGTCTTCAGACCGAGAAAGTCAAACTTGACCAGGCCGATTTTCTCAACGAAGCCCATATCGAACTGGGTTACCTGTCCCTTGGACTTGGGATCTACATAGAGCGGCAGATAATTGGTCAACGGCTCCGGGGTGATCACAACACCAGCCGCATGGGTTGAGGCATGACGCGTCAGGCCTTCCAACGATAGGGCAACATCGAACAGTTTCTTAACTCGACCGTCTTTTTCGATCAACTCACGCAGACGCGGCTCCTGCTTCTGCGCATCCCTGAGAGTAACTTTCTTCCCGGTCGGGTTCGGAATCAGCTTGGCAATCGTATCGACTTCCCCATAAGGCATGCCCATACCGCGGCCGACATCACGGATAACAGCACGGGCCATCATTGAACCAAAGGTGATAATCTGCGCAACTTTCTCCTTGCCGTACTTTTCGCGGACATAATTGATAACATCCTCACGACCATTGATGCAGAAGTCGATGTCGATATCCGGCATAGAGATACGTTCAGGATTCAGGAAGCGCTCAAAAAGCAGATCATAGGGGATTGGATCAATATCAGTGATCTTGAGGGCATAGGCGACCAGGCTGCCGGCGGCGCTACCTCGGCCGGGACCAACCGGGATATCATGGTCTTTCGCCCAGTTGATGAAATCGGCGACGATCAGGAAGTAGTCAGGGAAGCCCATCTGGTTGATGATCTTCAACTCTTCCTCAAGGCGAGCCTTGTAAACTTCGACATCCTCTGCAGAGAATTCAGGATGCACCTTGCGGATATCCGCAAAACGATGATCGAGCCCTTCATAAGATTGCTGTTCGAGAGCCTGGCTCGGTGTCTGTCCTTCGCCGAGGGACAACGCCGGAAAGTGGTAGTTTTTGCCAGTGACATCCAATTCGAGGTTACAACGCTCGGCAATCTCCACCGTATTGCTGATTGCCTCCGGCACACTTTTGAACAGTTCCGCCATCTCGTCAGGCGTCTTGACATAGAACTCATCGTTGGCAAAACGCATCCGGTTTGGATCATCCATCGTCTTGCCAGTCTGGATGCAGAGCAGGACCTCGTGAGCAAAAGCGTCATCACGAGTCAGGTAATGACAATCGTTGGTAGCAACCAGGGGCAGACCAAGTTCTCTGCCGATTTCGATCAGGCCCTTGTTGGCCACCTCCTGTTCCGGCAGATAATTTTCCTGAAGCTCAAGATAAAGTCGATTTCGATCAAAAACTTTGGACATTTCCTCTACACGCAGGCGAGCATGATCCATGCGTCCACGAGTAATCAGACTTGGAATTTCGCCACCAAGACAAGCAGTCAGAGCAATCAGGCCCTCGTTATGTTCGCTGAGTAGATCCCAATCGATGCGTGGCCGATAATAAAAACCATCCTGGTAAGCCGTTGAGATCAGTCGACAGAGGTTGCGGTACCCAGTATGGTTTTTGCAGAGCAAAACCAGATGTCCGGACGCATCCCCAGAGGATGCCGCACCACTCTTCTCGAGTCGCGAACCGGGCGCAACATAGACTTCACAACCAATGATCGGTTTGATGCCGGCAGCATGAGCTTTGGTGTAAAAGTCCAAAGCACCGAACATGTTGCCATGGTCAGAAATAGCCATGGCCGGCATGCGGTACTCTTTGGCGCGCTCCACCAGGTCACCGATGCGGATGGCGCCATCAAGCAGGCTGTACTGGGTATGAACATGAAGGTGAACAAAATTGGCGTGTTGCATGAGTGGAAAGACCTAAAAGCTAGAATTCAGGAGACAGAATACGGGAGACAAAATAAAAAATCAGAACCAATGGCGAAGCAGACATCAGGGGCTGACAAAAGTGGATTAATCTAAAATGGAGTTCAGAATACAGACTTCCGGTTCACGATGAAACCGTAAAAACACAGGACGCAAAGATTCTGTCTCTGTCTCCTGTATTCTTCCCCTAAAGAACCTCAACATCGAAGTGGCTCAACATATCGACCAGGAGAATCAGCGGTAGCCCGATCAGACTGGTGTAATCATTGCCGGCCATCTTCTCCATCAAAGCGATTCCCAAGCCTTCAATCTTGAATGAACCTGCACAGTCAATCGGGTTCTCTTTGGCGACATAATGCTTGATTTGCTTTTCGGTCAGCTCTCTCATGGACACCGAAAAGGTCTCAAACTCAGTCAGACTGTCGCCAGTCGCGCTATCATAAACAGCCAGACCGGTATAAAAAGTGTGTTTGCGGCCCTGCATCTCCAGCAACTGTTCAATCGCCTTTTCCTGTGTCCCCGGTTTACCCAGCAGACGATGTCGAGCATCGACAAAAACCTGGTCGGAGCCGACAATCAGGGCATCGTCATATTTGTCTGCAAGACTTTTCGCCTTTTGCAGTGCCTGGTGTTTGACCAGAAGTTCCGCAGACACACTTGGATCCATCTGTTCCTTATAGCGCGGAGCAGCGACATGAAAAGTCAGTTCAAGTTGACGCATTAATTGCAGACGATAGGGGCTGGTCGAGGCAAGAATAAGGGTACGCATGAATACCTTCCGGAATGAAAATATGTATGCACCTTTTTACCTCAACTTGTCGTTGCAATGCAATCTTCTCTATCCTGAATCCTTGAGTATTTGATGGGCCCAGGTTCTATGCTATCCATACCGGTGAAGATTCTGAAACAACAGCGTTGGCACAGGATATACCGTTGCCATGCGGTTGACTGCGACGGGGATGAAGGAACGATATTTCGCGAACTGATTCAAGCAACGCCCCCTCCAGAACATCAGAACCACATCGATCAATAAATTCAGTAAATCCGGACCCCCCTAGCCAGGCATCCGCGAAAGTCACGGAATCATTACGCCCGATCTCAACCAGGACCTCACCTTCATAGCAACCGTCACCTATCGTTCCGGAGATGCGCATGCCACGTCCCGCGCGCTCTGCGGCATAGATATCAAAATAAATGGCGCTGCCGTTATTACCTGTCGTTCCGATGTAGATCATAATTGCCTCCCTGCTGGTTTTGATTCTACTTTAACAGGCGGTGAGACAGAATATGTCACACGGCTACTTGTAGCAATAAAATCCGGATTTACGAGAACAATAGTTGATTGTTCTGGTTGCAAACGTAACCGTACTGTAGTGCCAAATCACATAAAAAACAGAGGAGTACCGCCGTAGCAGTACTCCTCTGTTTTTTAAATATGATCTGAATCAGTGAGTGTTAATTTTCCTTACCAGCCTCCAACTCTGCCACACGATCTCGCAACTCTTTTTCCTGCTGCCGCCTCTCAGTAATGTCACGCATGATAGCAGCAACACCAAAGGGATTGCCATCATCATCCGACAACATCACGATTGAGAATTCAGTGGATAACCTCGATCCATTCTGATGCATAGCCGGCACTGCAAGCATTTCGGTTCCATAACGTGTTTCGCCTGTTGCCATGGTCTTGTAGTAACCCTGCCAATGACGCTCTCTGAGCTTTTCGGGAATAATCAGATCAAGGGACTGACCGATC
The DNA here is from genome assembly GCA_030614505.1 of Desulfuromonadales bacterium. GTDB lineage: Bacteria > Desulfobacterota > Desulfuromonadia > Desulfuromonadales > BM103 > M0040. The sequence goes on along the minus strand of JAUWTX010000024.1, from coordinate 8,159 downwards.
GCTTCTTCGGCGGCGTAGCCAAAAATCCGTTCAGCACCCTGGTTCCACAAGCGAATGATGCCCTCGCGATCAGCAAAGAGTATCGCATCTGGTGCAAGGGCTAAAATCTTCTGGCTAAGAGCCGTGTTGTCAAAACTTGTCATATTAAGTTCCTTGATTTCTGAATGCTTCCTACGGATTTTGGATATATGCGCCCTTCCTGGTATAGAACCACCAGTTGATCACCAGGCAGACAAAATAGAACACTGCGAAGCCGTACAGCGCATATTCCGGAGTCGTAGCTTTTATCTGCTCACCAAATACCTTGGGAATGATGAACGCACCGTAGGCAGCAATCGCTGATGTCCAGCCCAGAACAGGGCCAGCCTGCTCGGCGTTGAAAATCATGGCAACAGAACGGAAGGTCGAACCGTTGCCCACCCCGGTTGCAGCGAACAGGATGATAAAGAGGATCAAAAATGGCACGAAGACTGTCTCTGGGGTTGCGGAAGAATAAGCAGCCTTCATGAAGTAGGCACAACCCAGAGCGGAGACAATCATCACAATGGAAACCCATTGGGTGACGATAGCACCGCCCAACTTGTCGGCTATCTTACCTCCTATCGGACGGATCAAGGCACCGATGAAGGGCCCCATCCAGGCAAACATCAGGGCGCTGGGACCATTGGGGTTGACTGTATTGTGGGTCATGACACCATCAACCATGATATGCGAGAAGCCGAAGACGATCTTGATCGACAAGGCAAAGGCTGCCGAGTAGCCGATGAAGGAACCGAAGGTCATGGTGTAGATAATGGTCATGGCCCAGGTGTGTTTATTGTTGAAAATCTGGTATTGCCGGTCGAGGTTTTCACGTAAACCGCCCTTAGTCAGGTACTTCATACCGAAGACCGTGGCGGCTATAACCAGTGGCAACACCACCCATTTGCTGAGCAAACCTAGACCAACAGGCGCTGGAAGCAACAGGTAAAGACCAAGACAAGCAGTGACGAAAGCGATCAGCAGCAGGCCGGTGATCATTGCAAAAGATTTGCCGGTGGAACCGAGGTCGGGGGTGACAGTCTTGGTAGTGATATTATTCATGCCGAAGAAACCGGCAAAAGCCAACGGGATCAGCAGCACCAGCCAGATATAACCAGCATTGTGGATGTAGGTTTCGGAACCAGCCGGAATCTTGCCGATCAGGGTGCCGCTGGTGTTGATCAGTTTCTGCGAAGTCCCGCCAAAGAGGCCAAAAGTCATCGACAAAGGAATCAGAATCTGCATGGTGGTGACACCGAAATTACCCAGTCCAGCGTTGAGACCAAGAGAGGTCCCCTGGACCTTTTTCGGGAAAAAGAAGCTGATATTCGACATGGAAGAAGCGAAGTTTCCGCCGCCGAAACCGGACAGTAGAGCCAGCAGGTAATAGACTTCGATCGGTGTAGCAGGATTCTGCAACGCGATCCCTGTGCCCAGCGCCGGTATCATCAACAGTGCCGTGGTAAAAAAGATGGTATTACGACCACCGGCAATACGGATCATGAACGAACTCGGTATCCGCAGGGTGGCACCTGTCAGACCGGCGATAGCTGACAGAGTGAACAGCTGAGACGGGCTGAAGGGGTAGCCAAGGTTGATCATCTGTACCGTGATGATCCCCCAGTAGAGCCAGACGGCGAAGCCGCATAGCAAACTCGGAATTGAAATCCAGAGATTGCGAGTGGCTATTTTTTTGCCAGTGGAGTTCCAGAATTCTTCGTCTTCAACGTCCCACTTATCAAGATTGATTGACATGTACTGCCTCCTTGCTATCGAAAAAAGTTACTCTTATTTAGCTTCAATTTTCTGCATATCTTCAGGGTGCTTATCTTTCATCATCTTCTGGGCAGTCAGATGCAACCAGAGCAGGCAAACTGCGGACAATATAAGAATAAACATCCAGCAACTTGTCCATAGCCCTGTATATTCAAGCAGATAACCAAAGATAATCGGGCAGAAGAAACCGCCCAAACCACCGAGCACGCCGACCATTCCACCGACGACCCCCACTTCCTCCGGGAAATAATCCGGAATCAGTTTATAGACCGCCGCCTTGCCGATGCCCCAGATACTGCCAAGCGCAATAATAAATACGGCGAAAATCCACACGTTCGCCTGGAAGAAGATTCTGGTCACACCTTTGGCCAGCAATTCCTTTTTCTTGACGGTCTGGCCAACCTCAACCACAGGTTCCTGCCAGGCCTGCTTGCCCGGCAGAATCAGCATCTGTTCATCGAAATCTTCTAATGGCTCGGGTTTGGGTTTGACACTGTAGGACTTGTCATCGACCACGATTGTACTAGCGGTCACCTCAGTGACAACTCCGGGCCTCTTCGCCATGATTCCACGACCTGGAGAGTAGACATCCATCTTTGGGATGATAACAAGGAAACTGATCGCCACCGAAGCACCGAGGACCCAGTACATGACCGTTCGACCACCGAGTTTGTCAGACATCCAGCCACCCAGGGCGCGGATTATGCCGGAAGGAAGGCTGAACATCGAGGCAAAAATCCCAGCGGTGACCAGCGGCAGGTAGTAAACATTGACGAAGTACGGGACAAGCCATTGCGAAAAGGCGACGAAACAGCCGAATACCAGGAAGTAGTAGAGTCCAAAACGCCATACTCGAACGTTTTTCAAAGGTTTCAGCATCTCAGTGAACGATTTGGTCGAAGATGCCGGTTTTCTGTTCTCGGAGAAAATAAAGAAGATCACGCCCATGATAGCAAGCATCGCGGCGTAGTAGACCGGCAGTTCACGCCAGCCTTCAATGTTAGCGCCATTATCGGTCAAGCGATTAAGCAGGGTTGGGGCAAACAGGGTGGTCAAGGCCGCGCCGGCATTGCCGGCTCCAAAGATCCCCAGTGCTGTACCTTGACGTTCACGCGGGTACCAGACCGATGAGAAGGCGATGCCGATCGAAAAGCTGACCCCGACCAAACCGAAGCCGAAGCTGCACAGGGCAAAGGTGGTAAAACTGTCTGCAAAAGACAACAGATACATGGGAATGGCACAGACCAACAGCAAAGTGCCGTAAATCGGTTTACCACCAAACTTGTCGGTCAGCATTCCGGCCGGTAACCGGAAGATCGAACCAGTCAGTACCGGGATTCCCATCAACCAGCCGATCTCGATCGGTCCCCAGTCAAAAACCTGGTTATCGGCCAGGAAAGTCACCAGGACGCCATTGAACATCCACACGGCAAAACAGACCGTAAAGGCTAGTGTATTCAGGAAGAGAACTTTGTGTGATTTTGCAGTTGCAACTTCTAACATCAGACCTCCATCAACTTATGAATTCACATTTTCGGATTAAATCGAAAAGCTTTTTAACGCCCGTTCGCTTTGCTCACTCAAGACGCGAAGAAAGCTGAGAGAGACGCAAAGAGATCTTTGTTTTTAACCCTTAAGCATTTCCTTTTGCGTCTTGGATCTTAATCTTTGCGTCTTTGCGTTAAAAAAAGGTTTTGTGAAAAATCGGAAAACAACTCACCCGGTCCGACGCTGCCGATACCAGACCACAACCTGGTAAGGACGCGACAAATAAGTCAATGGGACACTGACGACATGAACCAGTCTTGAGAACGGGAACAGGGCCAGGATCAGGAAAGCGTTGAATGCGTGCAGTTTGACCACTGCCGGCAAGGCTGCAAGATAGTGGACCTGGGGGTCCAGCTTGAAGAGTGACCAGAGCCAGGGCGTTGCCGTATGCAGGTACCACACCGAGCCCCAACGCAAGGTGAAGGCGATATAGACGCCGGTTGCAACCTGCAGAAGCAAAGCCAGCAACACTAACCAATCGACCACCGTGGTGACCGCTGAAACCCGTGCATTGCCGATTCGGCGAAAAATCAGCAAGGCAACGGCGATCAGAGTACTGATACCAAGAGCCAGTCCAGTCACTTCAAGCAGATAAAGGCGCAAAGGACTGCCGACCACCACAGCCCAACCGGACGGGATCAGAAAAGCCAGAAAATGTGCCATGAGGATAATCAGGATGGCATAGTGCCAGGGGACTGAACCCCAAAACAGGACACGACTCTCCAGGAATTGGGACGATTGCGATGACCAGGAGTAGCGATCGACAAAATATCGGTAAATGCCGACACCGATCATCAGGGCCACCGCCACATAAGGGAACACGCCAAACAGAATCATGTCAGTCATGATAAACACTCCTTTTGCCGGTCAACAGGCAGTCGCTCGGTATCAGGTGTAACTGTCTCAGTCAGAAAGCTTTGCAGAGCATTGAGCAGGGCCACATAGGGATGATTGTCACTTTCAATGCCCTGTGTGATTTTTGCCAACGCGGGCAGGATCCCGTCCCGGATGATCTCCAGTCGACAATCCTGATCGGTGATAGATCCAACAAAACGCAGCACTTCAGCCAGGTGGTCCGGAAGTTCGTTGCCAGAGATGAAATCATACTGCTTGTAGAGCTCCCGCAGCTTGAGCATGAACATGGTCCGCTGCTGACTCTCCCCACATAGTTGGTAACCGACATAGGGATGACAGAGTGACTGAAGATCGAAAGTGCCGGTAAAGGCTTCCTCGATACGGGAGAAGTCATTTGTCACGATGAAGTCGAGAAAACTCTCCAGAGAAGTGGCTGCCTCGGAGTTGACCTCCTTCATATGTGCAGCACATGCAGCCGCCTGCTCTTTAACATGGTCGTCGGGATAACTGAGCAAGGCCGCGAAGTCTCGGCAGATTTCCTGATGTTGTTGTAATTCAGTCATATCTACCAGCGCCTCTTTGGTGGACGTCGACTACCGAAGCCCATCTCCTGTTTGTGTTGCTCGGGATCCATGCCAGCTTCGATGGCCTGCTCTCGCAACATAGGCGGAACGACGATACGTTCCTTGATCCTGGTCAGAGTGGTCCTGCGGTAAATGGCATCGACAGCCTCTGTGTCCAACTGAGCAACAGTGCAGGCTTTTGTGACTTCCTCGGCAGGAATATCACCAACGGTGGCACTGCGGCGCTGGATACGTACCGCGATCAACTTACGATAGACAGCCTTGACTTCCTCTTCATTCCCCCCGGCGAACAAACTGGCCAGGTATTGCATCGGCAGCCGGGCCTGCTCCAGAGTGGAAAAGAAATCATCAGCCAGTTTCTGTTTGCCCTGGTTGTTCATCGACATGACCGGCAGCAACGGCGGCACATAGAAGAGCATCGGCAGGGTTCTGAACTCGGGATGAAGTGGCAGAGCGAGCCCCCACTCTTTGACGAACTTGTAGACCGGTGATCTCTGTGCGGATTCGATAACTTGATCGGCCACGCCTGATTTTTTAGCGTCCTCGATGACCTGAGGATCAAATGGATCAAGGATTATATCTCTCTGTGCCGCAGCCAGATCTTTATCGTCCTGCATGGCAACCGATTCGATCTGATCGGCATCGTAAAGAAGAACACCCAGATAACGGATCCGGCCGACACAGGAATGGAAACAGGCAGGAGCTTCCCCGGCCTCCTGGCGCGGATAGCAAAGAATGCATTTTTCCGACTTGCCGGTAGACCAGCCGTAGTAGGTTTTCTTGTAAGGGCAGGCTGAAACACACATCCGCCAACCTCGACATTTATCCTGACTGATCAGGACGATACCGTCCTCGCCACGCTTGTAGATTGCTCCCGAAGGGCAACTGGCGACACAGCCGGCATTCAGGCAGTGGTTGCAGATCCGCGGCATGTGGAACATCACCATCTTTTCAATAGCGAAGAGCTGCTGCTGTTCTTCTGCGCTAAGCTTGACCACGCCTGGATCGTTGGCGGCATAGATTTTGGACCCGGAGAGATCATCATCCCAGTTGGGGCCGGCTTCGATCTTCATCGGTTTGCCGCTGACCATGGAGACCGGTCGTGCCGTCGGCTGGTCATTACCAGCCGGAGCGCTGGTCAGATCACCGTACCGAAAGGTAAACGGCTCATAGTAGTCGTCCATAGTCGGCATGCTCGGGTTATGGAAGATTTTCCCCAGAGTACCCCAGCGACCACCGATCCGTAGTTGCAACTGTTCACCCTGTTTTACCCAACCGCCCTTGTACTTTTCCTGGTCTTCCCACTGGGTCGGGTAGCCGGTTCCCGGCTTGGTCTCCACATTGTTCCACCACATGTACTCGGCACCTTTGCGATCAGTCCAAAGGTTCTTGCAAGCGATGCTGCAAGTGTGGCAACCGATACATTTATCCAGGTGGAAAACTGATGACACCTGTGCGCGAATATTCATAGTCATAGCTCCTTTACCAGTTCGGCTCCCCTTTGAGTTTGCGCACCATGATGTAGGTGTCCCGGTTAGCACCGGTCGGCCCCCAGTAGTTCCAGCCATAAGTGAACTGACCGTAACCACCGAGCATCAAGTTCGGCTTGAGTCGGATCCGGTTGAGGCTGTTATGCCCACCGGCACGCGTGTTGTTGCGTAGTGGCGACTTCGGTATGCCGATAGTACGTTCCGGCGAGTGATAGAGAAATGAGATCCCTCGCGGCAATCGTGAACTGACAACGGCTCTTGTAACCACCACACCGTGGTCGTTATAGACCTCGACCCAGTCATTATCGATAACGCCAATTTGCTCGGCATCCTGATCATTGAGCCAGAACGGATGACAGCCACGGGAGAGAGTCAGCATGCGATGATTATCACCGTAGGTACTGTGGATACTCCACTTGCCGTGAGGAGTCAGATAATTGAGCATGATGCTGTTCTCATCCGACTCCGTGACCAAAAAGTCCTGAAGCGTACTGTGGTCCGGCTTCGGCTTGTAGGTCGGCAGATGTTCACCGGAGGCGATATAGCCCTGATGGTCAAGGTAGAAATGCTGGCGGCCAGTCAGAGTACGCCAGGGAACCAACTTTTCAACATTGAGACAGTAGGCGGAATAGGCGCGACCATTGGTGGTCAATCCGCTCCAGATCGGGCTATTCAGCAGGCGCCGCGGCTGCCGGTCAAGATCAGCAAAAGTGGTCCGAATATCACGGCTGCCTTCGGCCAGATCGGTCAGTGGCAGACCCACTTTCTTCTCTTCTGCTTCGAAGGCACGATAGGCAACCTCGCCATTGGTTTCAGGGGCCAGATGCAGGATAACGTTGGCCGCTTGAGAGGCGATTTCCAGCGAGGGGTACTCTTCACCTCCCCATTTCTGAGTTGGCGCCATCTCCTTCAACTCTTCATAGAGATCAGCAACCGGGAAGCTGAGACCGTGAGCGCCGAGACCGTTTTTGGGAACTTCCGGACCAAATGAGATGAACTTTTTGTAGAGATTGACATAGTCCCGTTCAACAACCACCAGGCCGGGCATGGTTTTGCCGGGAATTGGCTCACATTCACCCTTGCTCCAGTCCTTGATTTCGCGCTGGGCCATCTCGGCCGGGGTATCGTGCTGCAGCGGTACCGAAACGATTTCACGGACCGGTTCCGGCAGATGAGTTTCAGCCATCTCACTAACTTTTTTGGCAAGACCTTTGAAGATATCCCAGTCACTCTTCGACTCCCAGCAGGGTGGTACAGCTGCCTGCATCGGGTGGATGAAAGAGTGCATGTCGGTCGTGTTGAGATCATCCTTTTCATACCAGGTCGCGGTCGGCAAGACGATGTCCGAGTAGAGCGCAGAGGTGTCCATGCGGAAGTTGATATCGACCACCAGGTCGAGCTTGCCCTGCGGGGCCTCCTTGTGCCACTTGACATCCTTAACGAACTCTTCTGCCGTTTCCGGAGCGATCGTATTGGTATGAGTGCCGAGGTAGTGCTTGAGGAAATATTCATGTCCCTTGGCACTCGACATCAGGGCGTTACCGCGCCAGATGATCCACAAGCGCGGCCAGTTTTCGGGCGCGTCAGGATCTTCAACGGCAAACTTCATATTCTTAGCGGCCAACTGTTTGACGGTCCAGTCAACAATCTCCTGATTGTTGCCAGCACCGGCAGCTTCGGCATCTTTCACCACCTCGATCGGACTGCGATCAAACTGGGGGAAGAAGGGCAACCAACCGTTGCGCACTGCACGGACTTGATGATCCATAGTGTGCCCACCAGTGATGTGACTGTCCTCGGACACCGGGTTGATCCTGGCCTCATCAGAAGTGCGCTCGTAGCGCCACTGGTCAGTATGCACATAGTGGTAGGAGGGGCCATTCAT
>JAUWTX010000107.1 GCA_030614505.1 Desulfuromonadales bacterium | reverse complement strand
CGATGCCTGAGTTACTGGCAGAGGCATGTCGCAGGCTTAAAAATTTCAACGGTACCATCGACGCCATAGTCTCTTACTGGGATTTTCCGGCCACCCTTATGCTGCCAACCCTGCGTCATGCCGCCGGACTTTCGACGACATCCACCGAGAGCATTTTGCGCTGTGAGCACAAGTACTGGAGTCGCCTGATCCAGCACGAGGTGGTCCCTGAACTGATTCCCGGGTTTACCGCCTTCAATCCCTTCGCCGACAACCCCCTGTCGCAAATCGACCTCGATTTTCCGTTCTGGATCAAACCGGTCAAGGCCCATTCGTCAATCCTTGGTTTTCACATCGACAACCAAGCTGATTTCTCTGCTGCGATCCCGCAAATAAAAGAACGCATAGGACGCTTTTCCGATCCGTTCAACTTTCTCTTCGAGCGTGCCGATGTCCCTCCGGAAATCGCCGCGATCAACGGCAACTATTGCCTGGCTGAAGAAATCATCAGCGCAGAAAACCAGTGCACCCTGGAAGGATATGTCTACAACGGCGAGCCCAGGATCTACGGTGTGGTCGACTCGCTACGCGAAGAAAACCCATCAAGTTTCAGCCGCTACCATTACCCCTCGCGACTGCCAGCCGAAATCCGGCAACAGATGAGCGAAGTTGCCATCCGTGTCATACGCCGCACCGGTCTTAACAACGAACCGTTTAATATCGAATTCTTCCACGATCCGGCAACCGGACGCATCACATTGCTCGAGATCAACCCGCGCATCTCCAAGTCGCACTGTCCGCTCTTTTTCCTCGTTGATGGCGCTTCGCATCAGGAAGTCATGGTGGAGGTTGCCCTTGGCATCCAACCCGAATATCCATCTAAACAAGGGACTTATCCCATGGCCACCAAGTTCATGGTCCGCCGCTATTGCGGGGATGCGATGGTACGGCGCGTGCCCAACCGTGCAGAGATCGATACCCTGCAACGTGAGGTCGATGGCGTCTTCGTCATGGTCTGGGCGCACGAGGGGGCTCGGCTGTCCGACTTTACCGATACCGACAGCTACAGCTTCGAGTATGCCAATATCTTTGTCGGCGGAGGGAGCGAAGAGGAGCTTTTGGAGAAGTATCATGCCTGCATGCAGAGGCTCCCCTTCGAATTCGAGCCCGTGACCGCTCAGGAGCTTTAGATGAAACACATCGAGTTCTTCCCATGCGAAGTCAAGACCATCGAAAATATCCAGATTCCAATGGCAGACGGCGTCCATCTGGCCGCTCGGCTCTGGTTACCTGAAGGCTGTTTGCGCGAACCTGTACCGGCAATTTTTGAATACATTCCTTACCGTAAACGCGACTTCACTCGCCATCGCGACACCGGCCATCATCACTATTACGCCGGACACGGTTACGCTTCCATGCGCGTTGACCTGCGCGGCAGCGGCGATTCCGAAGGCCTGTTGACCGATGAATATCTGGAACAGGAGCTGGCCGATGGTGAAGTAGTCTTAAGTTGGTTGGCGGCTCAACCCTGGTGCAACGGCAAGGTCGGCATCATCGGTATCTCCTGGGGAGGCTTCAACGGCTTGCAATTAGCAGCCCGTCAACCGCCGGAGCTGCAGGCGGTGATCAGTGTCGCCGCCACTGATGACCGCTATGCCGACGATGTGCACTACATGGGCGGCTGCCTGCTCGGCGACAACCTGTCGTGGGCCAGCGTCATGTTCGCCTACAATTCGATGCCGCCCGACCCGGAAATTGTTGGTGATGCCTGGCGCGACATGTGGTTCGAACGTCTCGAAAAAAGCGGCCTCTGGCTCGACACCTGGCTGCGTCACCAGCAACGCGATGACTATTGGAAACATGGCTCGGTCTGTGAGGACCACAGCGCCATCAAGACACCGGTGATGACCGTCAGCGGTTGGGCCGACGGCTACACCAATGCCGTCTTCCGTCTGCTCGAACACCTTGACTGTCCACGTCTCGGCCTGGTCGGTCCGTGGAGTCATCGTTATCCACACGATGGCATTCCCGGCCCCGCAATCGGCTTTCTGCAAGAGGTCGTGCGCTGGTGGGATTACTGGCTCAAAGGTGAAGAGAACGGCATCATGGACGAACCAATGTTGCGCGCTTACATGCTCGACAGTGTGCCACCGACGACCAGTTACGCGACGCGTCCGGGACGTTGGGTGGCAGAGCAAAACTGGCCAACAGCGAACATCACAGCAAAACCTTTCACACTCGGCTGGCGCGGCATCATTCCTGGTTTCGGCCATGCCCCCGAAGTGATCGAAACCATTCGCTCGCCCTTAAGTGTTGGCCTGTTCGCCGGCAAATGGTGTTCCTACAGCGCGACACCGGACCTGCCCCACGACCAACGTCAGGAAGATGGTGGCGCGCTGGTCTTCGACAGTGAGCCACTGGAAGAAACCATGGAGATCCTCGGCCAACCGCTGGTCGAGTTGGTTCTTACTGCGGATCAGCCGGTCGCCATGGTCGCAGTCCGCCTGGCAGACATCGCGCCCGACGACAAGGCGACGCGGGTCACCTACGGCATCCTCAACCTGTGCCATCGGCAGAGTCATGAGCACCCTGAAGCACTCCAACCGGGGCAACAATACCGGGTCCAGGTTAAACTCAACGACATCGCCCAGACCTTCCCGGCCGAGCATCGCTTCCGGATTGCCATATCAACCTCTTACTGGCCGCTGGCCTGGCCGCCGCCACGTCCCGTCTGCCTCCATATCCTGACCGGGGCCAGTCAGCTGATCATGCCGGTTCGCGCCGTCAACCATAACGAGCAGGTTAAACTATTCGGGGCACCGGAATCGGCGTTCGTTCCGCCAACCAGACAGCTAGGCACGACAGATCGTAACTGGAGGGTTATCCGCGATCTCGAACACGACATTTCTACCTTGGAGGTCGTCAAAGACGAAGCGGTGGTGCAGATTAAGGAGATCGATCTCGAGATGGAAAAGTACGTCCTGGAACGCTACACTTTCCAGGGCGACGATTTTGATTCGGTCTGCGGTGAAGTCATCAGCAAGCGTGGTCTCCGACGGGGTGATTGGCACATCAGGACAGTGACCCGCACCGTGATGCAATCTGACGCAGAGAACTTTTACCTGCGGGCCGACCTCGATGCCTACGAAGCAGGATTCCGCGTCTACTGCAAAAGCTGGGAGAAAACCATCCCGCGCAAATTTGTTTAGAAGCGGCACGATTTCGCCCGCTAAAAGTAGTATTAGTCAATCAAGAGCAAAGGTGACACTTACACGTCCCTGTCACTAATCCCTGCCCCCGGTAAGTGTCCCCAAGAACCAGCAACTTTTCACAAACAAAACGCAGCAAAAGGGGTCAGGCTTGACAAACAGACTTTCAAGACAAAACCCTTTATCGTTAGTGATAAGCACCCACCTCTTCTTCCACCTTAAACCCAATCGACTCCTTCTCGAATCGGGGGACACAATACCTATTCTAATATTGACCATGTTGGGGTAACAGGTATGCGTAAGCATCCCCATCCCTAAAGCCACTTCCAAAGCGCCAAAACCAAAACAATCAGCAACACCAACACAAGGTTCGCGTAAGCCATAAAATAGAAGACCTTCTGCGGCGGAGTAAGGGTCGGTTTCTTCTCCTCCAACAGGTTCCCAACTCTGGGCATCGCCATCACCTTGTCATCACCATGAGGCGCCTGACTTAAGACTTCGGTTAAATCAACTCCGGATGGGTGGCGTCCCATATGGTTGCCATTCTTCCAGAGCCTGCTCTCACTGATATCGTAAATCGTGCCACGAAAGGCGATATAAGCAGGGCGGCCCTCCTGACCATCATACTGGCCAAGTTCGGCAAGGGATAAATCGCCCTCCTTCTTCAAAGAGAGCTCCGCTTTTTTCCTGCGCATGCGCGGACCGATAACAAACACGGCAAACAGGCCGGTACTCACCATGAGCAGAAAGAGGCCGATTTTGATCGAAAGGAGGATACCAAACCGCGTGGTGGTGAGAAATTCCAGCGACGGCACGCGGTATGCGGTGAGGATCGCACCGGTGACGGCCATGACAACCATCGAAGCCAGACCCAACTTCACTTCGCTGCGCGGCAGGCCGCGTGAAGCATAAGCAGGTTTGAGAACCAGGTGGATATAGAGGATGGTGCCGAACCAGAAGATTCCGAAGAGTATATGCAGGTAGCCCACCAGTAATATGAACAGGGAGAAACCGTCACCCTCGGCAGCGGAACCGGGCTCCATCAGGAAGGTTTCGTAACCTTGGCCCGCTTCGGTTAATTCCCCACCACCGGCGGGATCGATATGACAAGCGGCACAGTCCCGCCCGGTGCTCTCAGAGTACTCTTCAGTCGCACAGAGAGGTGCGACAATGAACAGGCTGATCATCGAGATGATAATCAATAATTTGGTCAAACGGGTATTGATCATTAAAGCCTCGTCCAAGAATAGCGGGGTCAAGATTGCAATGTTGCAAACTTAACACTACTACCTACCGATAAGCTCCAGTGGGCTCTTTCACCTTAAACCCAATCGACTCCTTCTCTACAGCATCCGAACTCATCAACTGCCGGATAGCATCAAATACCACCCGAAACTGATCATCGTACTTCTGTTCCAACGACTCAAGCTGTTCAGCTAACTCAGCAATTGAAGCAAGCATCCTGCGCAAGCGCACAAAAGCTCTCATGATCTCTATATTGACCTGAACCGCACGCGGACTATGCAAAACACTGGAGAGCATCGCCACACCTTGCTCCGAGAATGCATAAGGCGGTGTGCGTCTGCCACCTCGACCAATTTTTGCGGTCGCAATTTGCGACCGAGAAACGCTAAACTCCTGATTTGTAAGCTGAAACATGAAATCAGCAGGGAACCTATCAAGGTTCCTCTTCACAGAACGGATCAACTGCTTGTTTTCTACACCGTAGAGTTCGGCAAGATCCTGATCCAGAATAACCTTATCTCCCCGAATGATACGAATCGAACATTCCACACGAATTAAATCAATCTGTGTCATTTTTCCCTCCTTGAATACATGGATACATTTCATCAATTTTGAGGTGCCAAATTGGCACCTCAAAATGGTAAGTAACCGATTTTAAATCGATTAATATTTTCCAAATCCCCCAAATAATCTTTTTAGCTTCACGATTACCTCTCGATTTTCCCTTATTTAAAATCCAAGAAATCAGCCTCTAATCATGAAGTAATCACGAAGCTAAATAGTTTTACGCTTAAGACAGCTCCATCATTTTAACTTCCAGAAACCTCAAGCCGCTCCAACTCCCCCAAAATCCGAACCATCGCCAAAGTATCCAACCGACAATACTCCAACAACCCCCGCCGCAATTCAGCAAGCGCCACCGGATCAACCAGCGCACACATCTCATGATAAGCCCGCATCGCCGCCATGCCATCAGCGACATCCATGCCGTCATACGAAAGATCCGGCACCAGGGCAGGCAACACCGCCTTGATCGAATAAGAACCGCGCATCTGCCAGCGATAAAGATCCCGCTTGCGAAACGGCACCATCAGATCACGCACATTCTCAACCCGCGCAAGAAGCGCAGCAGCCAGATCGGGGAAGAGTTCGGCAAGATTTCTCAACACACCCTTCTCGAAGGTCTGATTGTAGGTAAGCACACAAGCATCTTCAGGAATCTCTGCCAGCAACCGCTCGGCAAGCTCCCGACGAGGATCATGGCCCGGCTCCACCAGGTACTCGGTATGCACCGGCTCGGCCCCGGCACTCTGCTGAATATGCAGTGAATACTGGAAAGGAATCTTCTGGTACGGGCGGTTACCGTCAAATGGGGGGATGGGCGTATCAAAGGTTTCGAAATCGAGATGGCAAATCGGATACCAGAGAGTATCGAGGAAGGCTTTGATGCCATCCAGGTTGATCGTATCCTGCTGGTTCAGGGTCGCTTCCACCTGGCCGCGCTGTGCAGCATTCAATTGATCGAGCGACAGGTCTTCGAACTTGATGAGGCCCCGGTTGTAATAGTCGAACTTGTTAATGCCGCGCCCCTTAAGATCGAAGACCGAGTTTTTGGGAATATGCTGCCAGCAGTAAGGAATATAGTCGCATTCGTAAGGTGCCTTGCAGTGCGGGCCGATTTCAACCTGCGGCTCGTTGCCGCCCAGGGTCTGCCGCTGACCTGCGATCAGTTCCAGCAACCCGATTTGGCGTTCCAGCGCTTCTGCGGTGACATCGTCGCTGGCAAAGAGCTGCTGCACATCGATCTCACCATGTCGCACGTACTGGTTGTTGATATGCACCAGATAGGCTGAGGAGATGGCAAGACCGCAGTTAGAAAGGACGTAATACTGGATCGCCACATCATCGAGGTTGACCTCTTTAGTCGCGGTTCCCATCTTTACTTCATGGATCTGCCACGCGCCGTTACCACCCTTGGCTTCACGCACTAGAATATCGACCTTGACGAAGATGCCATCAAAAGCGAATGACGCCTCATAGATGACTTGCACACCGGCATCCATAAGCTGCCTGGTCTGCTCGACCTGTTGAGAAACACTCAAACCATGGAAAGGGACTTCTGTGCCACCGGGGAAAAGCTGTTGGGCCAGCAAGCCGACTTCGTTGCCAAACCGGAATTTCTCTTCTAGATCAGGCTGTAGCGGGAGTTCAAACGCTGGAGGATTTTTGGCGAGATAGAGCGCTTTGGGACATTGCATCCCTTTGAGGATCAGTGATTTGCTGAGACCTGCATTCCCAGAAGAATTCACCACACCCGCCCTTCGTTGCAGTACACAAGTCAGAAACGTCAAAAAATCGAATTAAATCTTACACTTACGAGACCTCGTCTGTCAAACAGAAATACAACCCGAAGTGATTTAAAAGAATAATCCCGGACTGACGTGGAAACGGTCCGACAGTTTTCTAATGTGGTCCTTTGTTAAGCTTCTGTTGCCATTGATAATTTGAGAAACAAGAGACTTTGAACCTATCTCCTCTTTTAGATCCGCATAGGCTAAATTATTCTGATCCATAATGACGCGAAGAGTTGAAATGGCAGGGTCGAGAGCATCGGTATCTTTTTCAAACTCAATCATATCTTCTAGGCTGT
>JAUWTX010000125.1 GCA_030614505.1 Desulfuromonadales bacterium | reverse complement strand
TGAGGTTCTTCTTGAGAAAACGACCGAGTACCAGGTTAGCTTGAATGGAACAGAATTTCTCGTTGCATTTGCGGCTGGAGATAATGCCGTAAAAACTACTTCAGTGGAGCCTGTGACCACTACAGTTGTATCTGAGGTGGGCGTGACGGTTGATGCGTCCAAGACTGCGAGTTTACTGAATAAAATTACACTTTCCCCTGGTCATGCTCTCCTGGAAAGTAATGGCAAGCTAGGCAAATTTCAATATTTTGCCCTTAGCAACCCGCCGCGTCTGGTTGTTGATGTTTATGGTCTTCGGCCTGTCTTTAAAGAGCGTTCATTCACTGCTGGTGCCGGTTTTAAGAAGGTGCGTGTTGGCACCTACAATGACAAAACCCGACTGGTTTTTGATGCGAGTGAAAGTGCTTTACCCGAACATCTTGTAGAAGGACGTGCGACAGACATTCTTGTCTCATGGGGTGATGTGAAAAAAACAACCCCGGTTGCCAGTGACAAGCCTGCCGTAGAAGTGAAACCGACTGAAAAAAAGAGCCAGCCAGTGGCGCCAGCACCCGCTTCTGTAGTAATAGCTGAGAAACCAGTTGCCGAAGCGGTTCCACCCAAGGCAATTGGGCCTGCAAGTGTTGAGGCAATTGATTTTACAAACGAAGATGGTAGAAGTGTTATTACTGTCGCACTCTCTGGCATTGCACAGATTTCTGATCCTGTAGAAGAAGCGAATCTGGTACGTTTCGAAATTGTGAATACCTCAATCAGCCGCGCTCTGCGCAGAACGATTGATGCATCTGCATTCCCAAGTGCTGTGATATCTGTTATTCCCTACACTGTAACTGATGGTGATCACCAGAATGTGCGTATTGCTGTCAGCCTTAAGGGCCCGGTGGCTTATGCTCTTGAACAGGATGGCGACACAGTGCGTCTGGTCGTTGACGATGGTGCATATGCTGAAGCAATTCCTCCAGCAGTCAGTCAGGTAGAGGTTGTTGCCCCGAAGGTTCCACAAGTTACTGATGAGTTAGCCGAGGAGCAGTCGTTCGCTCCGGTGACGTCTCCAGTGACCGCAGATGAAATGGCCGCAGAAGCTGCAAGTTACACTGGTGAAAAGATTACCCTGGTTTTTGATTCGGCTAATGTCCGCAGTATTCTGCAGCTGATCGGTGAAGTCAGTGGCTTGAACATTCTGGCCAGTGGTGATGTGAAGGGCACTGTCACTCTGCGCCTGATTGATGTGCCATGGGATCAGGCGCTGGACCTTGTTTTGGAAACTGCCAGCCTTGGCAAGATTCAACAGGGTAACGTTCTGCGCATTATGCCCAAGGATAAGATCAGGGAAATTGAGCAGACCGATATGAAAGAACAAATGGTCGCAATCGAAGAAGGCGTCCTTGAAACGAAACTTTTCGCAATCAGTTATGCCTCTGTTGACGACATGAAAGGATACTTGACTGATATCAAATCGGATCGTGGTTCCATCATTGCCGATTCACGCAACAAGCAACTGATTGTTCGTGATGTAGCAACAGTGCTTGAGCAGATGGAAGAAATGATCGCCTATATTGATAAGCCGGAACAACAGGTCATGATCGAAGCTCGTATTGTTGAGGCAAACACGGATTTTGCACGTAGCTTGGGTGTCAAATGGAACTTTGATTATGATCAGGCTAATGACAGCGCTGACAAAAGCTTCATTGTGAATGATATTGCAACCGGTATGGGGGGGGCTTTCCTTATTCCTGCGACCAATCCTGCTGCGGCAGGGTTTGCTACTGCTATTGGTATAGGTGCTCTTAACGATCAATTGAACATAGATTTGCGTCTTTCTGCTTTAGAGGAATCTGGTGAAGGCAAGATTATTTCAACTCCTCGAATTACTACCCTGAACGGAGAAACCGCCGTTATATCGCAAGGAACCAAAATTCCATTCACTACGGTTAGTGATGCCGGAACTGATGTTACCTTTGAAAATGCCGAGTTGAAACTGCAGGTAACTCCGGAGATTAATCCAGATGGCAGTATTCTTATGGATATCGATGTTTCAAACAGTTCCGTTGGTTCGGTTGTCACGACTGCAGTTGGTGACTCTGTCTCTATTGATGAGAAGAAGGCACAGACCAAAGTCCTGGTACGTGATGGGCAGACAACGGTTATCGGCGGGATTTTTATTGAGATTGAGCAGGATAGTGCGTCTGGTGTGCCGGTTCTTAAAAATATCCCGGTCCTTGGGCACCTCTTTAAATCAACCAAAAAAACAAGGACTCGTCGTGAGTTACTGATCTTCATCACGCCGCGTATCGTGGTCCCTTAAATGAAACAATAAATATCAAACAGAAAAGGACAGGCTAGCCCTGTCCTTTTCTGTTTCAACGTAATGCCTGAATATATGAAGTCCGAAATCTCGAGCAATATTTTTCTAACTGGATTTATGGGGGCCGGTAAGTCGACGGTCGGTAAATTGTTGGCTGCTCGATTGAAAAGTCCGTTTGTTGATATTGATGAGATGATTGTGCAGCGTGAGGGGCGCACAATAGCAAAGATTTTTGCTACAAATGGCGAAGGCTGTTTTAGAGATTGTGAAACTGCGATACTGAAAGAGTTGAGCAAGCAACCAGTAGCGGTTTATGCTACCGGTGGTGGTATCGTTGAACGTGATGTAAATCGAAACCTGATGAAAAACATCGGTAGGGTCATCTACTTAAAGACGGATTGGGCGACGCTGAAGAATCGTCTGGCGCAAAGTGTAGATCGCCCACTTGTCGATTCCAAAGGATGGGATGAGGTTAAAGACCTTTGGGTTAACCGACAACCCTTTTACGCGGAAGCCGATATTGTCATCGAAACTGACGGGCTCACGCCTTTGGAAGTTGCACAGAAGATTGCCTTGGGATTGAAAGCATGAAACAAATTATTGTCGGACTTGGTGAGCGTAGTTATCCAATATGGATTGGGGAACGTATACTTGCCAGCATTGGCTCTGCACTGAATGATGTTGCCTTCCCCAAGAAGGTTGCAATCGTAACAAATCCGACGGTTGGTGAGTTGTATTGCGATCAAATAGTAGATTCCCTTGTCGCATCCGGACGTCAGGTCAGCGTAATCAGGGTTCCGGACGGTGAAGAGTACAAGACTATTGATACCCTTGAGAACATATACGATGTTCTGATTGAAAGAAAGTTTGATCGTTACTGTGGTTTGATTGCGCTTGGTGGTGGTGTTATTGGTGACATGGCAGGCTTTGCCGCTGCAACTTTTTTGCGAGGCATCCCTTTCGTCCAGATACCAACGACACTTCTTTCACAGGTCGATAGTTCTGTCGGTGGCAAGACAGGAGTTAATCATCCGCAAGGCAAGAATCTGATTGGAGCTTTTTACCAGCCTAAACATGTCCATATAGACGTTATGGCCTTGGAGACACTACCGAAAAGAGAGTATGTCTCGGGGTTGGCTGAGGTTATTAAGTATGGCATTATCCGTGATGTGGAATTTTTCCGCTGGCTCGAAGACCATCGTGAACTCCTTGCTGATCGTTCTACAGATGCGCTTGCTTACGCAGTAATGATCTCTTGCCAAATTAAGGCGAATGTTGTAGAAAATGACGAAAAGGAGCAGGGAGTACGGGTGATCCTTAACCTGGGCCATACTTTTGGCCATGCTGTTGAAACCCTTGCCGGTTACGGTGTCATCAAACACGGTGAAGCAGTTTCAATCGGTATGGTTATGGCCGCTCAGGTTTCAGCAAGACTCAATCTCTGCTCAGCAGAAGATGTCAAAAGGATTATCGATCTATTGACCTATTTTGATCTTCCCGTAACGCCTCCTGATTTTTCTGTTACGGATTATCTTAGTGTGATGCAAAGGGATAAAAAGGTTAAAGATGGCGTACTGAGACTCGTTTTGAATCATGGGATAGGCTCAGCTGAATTACATCAGGTCGAAAGTCTGGACGAGTGTTTAGGGGAACTTCTAATCTAGGAGACTGTCGGATTAACACTCCTGGAACTGGATGAGATAAAATGACATCGACGAGCACTGGAGGAAGTTTGATAGGCAAGATCGGCAGTTATCTGCAGATTGTTGCCAAGGATCCGAGTTCTACCGCGTTTGTCCCTCTGGCAGAAGCGTATCGTCAGATCGGGTTAATGGATGATGCCTTGGAAGCCGCACGCCTGGGAACGAGAATGTTACCGCATTTCAGCCCTGGGTTCTCCACTCTGGGCCGCATCCTGGGTCAGATGGGGCATATCGACGATGCAATGAGTGCTTATGCAAAAGCTCTCAGCATTGATCGCCAAAGCCAGGCGGGTCTTGTCGGTCTGGCTCGCTTGCACCTGATTCGCAGTGAACGTGACCAGGCTCGTAAGATTCTTAAACAGGCTGAAGAGTTCCACCCTGACGATAGAAAAATTGCTGATATGCTTATTGCTCTGGATCTGCCCAGGCCTTGGTCGAAAATCAAGCAAGCAGATCAAGCCCAGGTAAATGTTCCTCCGGAAGCAACTAAGACTGACGAGCCGGAGGAGTCTATTTCCACGGCAACTTTAGCCGAAATCTATGTAAAACAAGGCCTGCTGGATAAGGCTGTCAAGGTTTACCAGGATATTCTTAAACAGAATCCGAATAATGACGCGGCACGTGATCGGATGTTGCAACTTCAGGAACAATCATGTGGCAAAGAGGAGATCGCTGTTGTCGAGCATTCATCGGAAGTCGAAAAAGCTGCTGTCAAACCAGAGTGCGCCGAGGTGGAAGCAGTGCCAGCAACATCGATGATATCTCCGAAACAACAACATAATGAACCTGAAGATCAATCAGTGCTGACTGTTTTTCAACGCTGGTTGAGTGCAATTAAGCAGGGGAGGGCAAATGTTTAGTGAAATTCTACAACGAATTGTTGAAGAAACCGGTGGCGGAATTGGCTCTGTCCTGATGGGATATGATGGCATTGCCGTTGATCAGTTTTTTTCTCCTGGTGAAGAAATCGACCTGCAGATGGTTGTGGTGGAATACTCTAATGTCCTGAAAGAAATTCGTAAGACTGCAGAGACCTTAAGCCTTGGTGAAATGGAGGAAGTTTCCATTCGTACCGATCGTTTTATTATTGTGATCCGCATGCTCAATAATGAATATTTTGTTGCCTTGGTCATCGACCGGGATGGTAATTTCGGTAAGGCGCGCTACCTGATGACCCGCGAGGGCTATAACCTGATTGAGGCTTTAAGCTGATATGTCAGACCGTATTTTGATACTGCATGGCCCCAACCTGAATCTTCTCGGCCAGAGAGAGCCTGAGGTATATGGCCGACAAACACTTGCCGATATCAATGGATCCATCTCTCTTCTTGCCGAGGAGCTGGGTGTTAAGGTTGATACCTACCAGTCCAATCATGAAGGGAATCTGATTGACAGAATTCATGCAGCCAAAAACGATGGCTTTGCCGGTATCATTATTAATCCGGGTGGCTTGACGCATACCAGCGTAGCCTTGCGAGATGCCATTTCTTCAATTGATCCTCCCGTTATAGAAGCACATCTCTCCAATATCCACGCCCGTGAGGAATTTCGCCAACAATCATATGTTGCCGGTGTGGTCATTGGGCAGGTTTCTGGTTTTGGCGCAATGAGCTATCATTTGGCTTTGCGTGGTCTGATCTCCCACCTTTTATGACTTCTTCTCATCGCAGGCAAAAGGCTGTCAATCTCTTGGCGGAGCTTGATCTGGATGCACTGATCTTCTGCCAACCCGAAAATATTCGTTACCTGTGCGGTTTCTGCGGCAGTGATGGTGTTTTAATTATTACCTCAGATCAGCTTGTCTTTCTGACAGATTCGCGATATACCACACAGGCTAATGAGGAGGTCTTGGCCGACTCTATTGAAGAGTATAAAATCAAAATCGACGGTGTCATTAATCAGCTGTTAACCTCTGGAGTGACTCGCATTGGCTTTGAAGCGGACCTTTCCTTCAGCATCGTCAACGCATTCCAGGAGAAAGGCAATGCGAATTGGCAATGGTTTCATTTCAAGGATGAGCTGCAAGGTCTTCGTTTACACAAATCAGCGGATGAAATCAGAAAAATTGCCAACGCTGCAGAGTTGAACCTTGTCGGTCTTGCAGAGGTTGAGGCGTTGGTCAAGCCTGGCGTCAGGGAAAATGAAATAGCCCTGGCCCTTGAATTTGCCTTGCGGAAGCTTGGTGCGGAAGAGAAGGCTTTTGATATTATTGTCGCTTCCGGGTTGCGTGGTGCCATGCCGCATGGAATCGCCAGCAACAAGGTTCTTGGCGAGGGTGAGCTGGTGACGATCGATTTCGGATGTCGTTTATCAGGTTATCATTCTGATGAAACGGTCACTTTGGCCCTCGGTAAAGTTTCTGATGAACTTCGCACTATTTATGATACGTTTCTTGAGGCCCATGACCGTGCTTTGGCAGCAGTTTCCCCCGGTGTGGCTTTAAATGAACTGGACCGTTTTGCCCGTGATAATATCAAGGCTTGT
>JAUWTX010000257.1 GCA_030614505.1 Desulfuromonadales bacterium | reverse complement strand
CATGGTTGGCACCGGTGAGATGGAAGTTTTCCTCATTGGCACCAAGACCGAAATCACTCATCGTCGCCAGATCCTGATCGGCAATCACACGGCAGGACAAACCGATAGGGCCAGAGAACCCGGTCGGGGACCCGGTAATTTTCCTGACCAGCGCTTCATCAGCCAGTTGGATATGATTGCAATCGAGGTAATTACAGAGTTTGACCTCGTTAAGCTTCCGGTCACCGCGCAGCAGCACAGCCACAGTTTCTTCACGCTCATTCTGGAACATGAGGGTTTTGACCATCTGCTGCGGCTTCTCTTTAAGGAACGCAGCAACCTCATCAATACTTTTCAGGTTAGGCGTCGCGACCTTGCCCAACTCCATGGTCGGGGCAGAGGCCTCTCCGGCTGGTGCCCGCAATTCGGCTTTTTCGACATTGGCGGCGTAATCACAACTGTCACAGGAGACAATCGCATCCTCACCGGTATCGGCGAGCACCATGAATTCATGGGAGAAACTGCCGCCAATTGTCCCGGAGTCTGCTTCAACGGCACGGAAATCCAGGCCACAACGTTCGAAGATCCGTCGGTAAGCCTGGTACATCTTCTTATAAGAAACATCGGCCCCGGCATCATCAACATCGAAGGAGTAGGCATCCTTCATAATGAATTCACGGCCTCGCATCAGGCCAAAGCGCGGGCGAAGCTCATCGCGGAATTTGGTTTGAATCTGGTAGAGGTTGAGCGGCAACTGGCGATAGGAGCTTACTGTGCCACGAACGATTTCAGTGACTACTTCCTCGTGAGTAGGCCCAACACAGAACTCGGTATCCTTGCGATCTTTAAGGCGCAACAACTCCTTGCCATACTCCTGCCAACGACCGGACTGCTGCCAAAGATCGGCCGGGTTTATAGCCGGCATCAGCAGCTCGATGGCACCTGCACGGTTCATCTCTTCACGAACAATATTCTCAACCTTGCGGATCACCCGCAGGCCAAAGGGCAGATAATCGTAGATTCCTGCTGCCACTTTGCGGATCATGCCCGCACGGGCCATCAACTGGTGACTGACGACTTCTGCATCGCCAGGAGTTTCTTTCAACGTCGGCAAAAAGTACTGGGTATAGCGCATTTAATAACCTCTATATGGAATATTGGTTCTCTTTTTAACACAAAAAAAGAGCTTACGAAATTAGCCTATTTCCGGGGTGATTGCAAGAAGTGATGATAGCTCAGGATCGTCGTTCTTCAGCCAACTGTAGCGCTTCGGCAACCAGAACATCGGCAAGGTCTTCCTGAGGGACTTTACGCACCATCTCACCCTTGCGAAAAAGAAGCCCCTGGTCTTTGCCGCCGGCAATGCCGAGATCCGCTTCGCGTGCCTCACCAGGGCCGTTCACTACACAACCCATAACAGCGATACTGATGCGGCATGGCAAGTTATGCAGCCGTTGCTCCACCTCTTCGGCAATCTCGATCAGATCAATCTGACAACGGCCGCAGGTCGGACAGCTGATAAACACCGGACCACGTTCGCGAAGTTCGAGGCTTTTGAGAATCTCCCAACCGACTCTCACCTCTTCGACAGGATCACCAGTAAGAGAAACCCGCAGAGTATCGCCAATACCATCATAAAGCAGAGCGCCGAGACCCACTGCGCTTTTGATCGTGCCGCTCCAGGTCGTACCAGCCTCGGTCACACCGATATGCAACGGATAGTCAACCTGCTCAGCCAGCAGGCGGTACGCAGCAACCGTACGACGCACATCGGAAGATTTGAGGCTGACCTTGATCTCCCGGTAGTTGAGATCTTCAAGTATCCGGATATGACCAAGTGCACTGGCCACCATAGCCTCGGCCGTTGGATGTCCGTATTGTTCCAGAAGCTCCTTTTCGAGAGAACCGGAGTTAACACCAATGCGGATCGGCACAGAGCGCTCGACACAGGCCCGCACCACCTCTTCGACCTTCCAGCGCTCACCGATATTACCCGGGTTCAGACGCAAGCCTGCCACTCCTGCCTCGAGCGACATCAGGGCCAAGCGGTAGTCGAAATGAATATCAGCAATCATGGGGATTTGGCTTTGCGCGCAGATTGGCGCAAGAGCCTCAGCGGCAGCTTCGTCGGGCACCGCACAGCGCACGATTTCACACCCGGCAGCAGCCAGTGACTCAATTTGTCCAGTGGTCGCTGCAATATCCCGGGTGTCGGTATTGCACATCGACTGTACCGAGATCGGAGCATCGCCGCCAACAGCAACATTGCCAAGCTGAATTTTACGCGTAAGACGCCTCATAAAGTGAATAACCCTGTTAACAAGATGTCAGCGAGTTTAAAGGTGACTCCCTAATGAGTCAAGCTGACTTACTTCCAGACCCCAGTCCTCAGTCCCCAGTCCCCAGTCCCCAACCCCCTCATTTAAACTTGTCAATCTCTTACAATCAAACTATTATGATGCCGCTTCACAAGGAGACTTCATGGAAACAATTGATTGTCGTGGTCAGCAATGCCCACAACCCGTCATTCAGGCTCGTCAGTTGATGCTTGAAAAAGCTGGTCAGCCGCTCTGCGTCCTGGTAGATGACACGGTCTCCAAGGACAACGTCACCCGCCTCGCCAACAAGCAGGGCTACAGTGTGTCAGTGACAGAAGACCAAGGAACCTTCCGCCTCGAAATGGTCCCCGGAGCCACCGTTGCAACAAATCCTGACACAGCAGCGGCAACCGGCCCGACAATAATTTATATCAGCTCGGACGAGATGGGAAACGGCGACAAAAAACTTGGCCAGATCCTGATGAAAAACTTCATCTTCACTTTGATAGAAGGTGACGCACAACCTGACGCCATCTATTTTGTCAACACGGGAGTCAGACTTACCGTTGGTGGTTCAGATGTGCTTGAACCCCTGGAAGAACTTGCCTGTAACGGTGTTGACATAGCATCATGCGGACTCTGCCTGGAATATTTTGACTTCAAAGAATCCCTTGCTGTCGGCCGCATTTCGAATATGCTGGAATTAGTAAATTCAATGGAGAGTGCTGGTCGTATCGTCCAGCCGTGATCTGCTGCAATTTATGAGGGAGTAGTTCGTAGCCTGGTGGCGCGCACGGTCTTCAAAACCGATGAGGGGAGCATCCCTTCCCTGGTGGGTCCGATTCCCATCTACTCCCGCCAAAACCCTTTGACCGAAGCACTTCCCAAAGCATAAAAACCCTTCTCAGTACACGTCTCCAGCAGCCCATGCTTTGCCCTACGGCTTACACGGTTCGCCTCACAGGGCTCAAATATAGGCGCATGGCAACGGTTTTTCGTAAGGGCTGATGTCTCTTTTGCGTAAGGTCTAAACGAATTTACCAGGAGAGATTTTTTTCACAGAAGCCTTCAGGGAATATGCCTCGGGGAACATCGGGACATCATTGACAAGGGCACCCTGCAGCGCACGGAAAGACTTGCCCCGGTTGGACAAGAACTGATACCAGGACGTATCGTTCTCCCACCAATTCGCAAGAGAGCCAACATCTTGCGATTGATCACTATCCGGCAGATCCGACTCAGCAGTGATCAACAGCCTTGTACCGGCATCAAGCGTCTCATCCATCAGCGGCTGCTCGCTGGAATCATCATGATCAAAATCGAGCAGATGGCCGATTTCGTGGCT
>JAUWTX010000069.1 GCA_030614505.1 Desulfuromonadales bacterium | reverse complement strand
GTTTCTGATTGATGTACAACCACGTGCCGATCGCGAAGCGCCGCTCTCCTCACACGAAGGGGAAGAGTTCATCTATGTGCTCTCCGGTTGTATCGAAATCAATTATGGCCAATCGACTTATGAACTCGAAACCGGCGACAGCATCTATTACGATTCGATCGTTCCGCACGATGTCCATGCTAAAGATGATAAGGCCCGCATTCTGGCCGTTGTCTACGCTCCTTTTTAGGGACCGGAGGTCTTACTAAATGCCTTATACACAAAAGACCATCGGCGCCTTTTTCGAGGAGCAGGTTCGTCGCTTGCCGGACCACGAGTTTATTGTCTATCCCGATCGAAATCTGCGTTGGAGTTATGCCGAGTTCAACCAGCGGGTCGATAATCTTGCCAAGGGGTTATTGGCAACCGGCGTTGGCCGGGGTGACCATGTCGGCATCTGGGCCCGCAATGTGCCCGACTGGCTGACCTTCATGTTCGCCACAGCCAAAATCGGCGCGGTTCTGGTGACTATCAACACCCTTTATCGTAGTTTTGAACTTGAATACGTGGTTCGACAGGCGGATCTCAAAGCGCTGGTCATTATCGATAGTTTTCGTGATCACGATTATCTCGAAACGGTCAACGCCCTGATCCCGGAACTGAAGACTTGTCAGCGTGGTCATCTGACGAGTGAGAAATTCCCGAAGTTGAAAAGTGTTATCTACATTGGCCCGGAGAAGCACCGCGGTATGTATAACACCCGCGAGCTGCTTCTGCTCGGTAGCCAGTGTGATGATGAACGCTTAAATGCGGTTAAAAAACTGTTGTCGCCGCATGATGTGGTCAACATGCAGTACACTTCGGGGACCACTGGCTTCCCTAAAGGGGTCATGCTCAGCCACTACAACATTCTTAATAATGGCTACTATATCGGTGAGCGGCAGAAATTTACCGAGCAGGATCGTCTTTGTCTGCCGGTGCCGCTGTTTCACTGTTTCGGCTGTGTCCTCGGGGTGCTGGCGGCTCTGACCCATGGTGCTACTCTGGTGCTGCTCGAAATGTTCGAACCTCTGCAGGTTCTGGCTGCCGTGCAGAAAGAAAAGTGCACTGCCCTCTACGGTGTGCCGACCATGTTTATCGCCGAGCTTGATCATCCGATGTTTGATATGTTTGCCTTGAGCTCTCTGCGCACCGGGATCATGGCTGGTTCGCCCTGCCCGGAAGAGACGATGAAGCAGGTGATGGAGAAGATGTACTGCCGTGATATCACCATTGCCTACGGTCTGACTGAGGCATCGCCAGTCATCACTCAGACTCGTACCGACGATTCGATCGCTCAGCGGGTCGGCACTGTTGGTGCCGCTTTACCGAAGATCGAGGTCAAGATCGTTGACCCGGAAAGTGGAAAGCTTTGCGGTACAGGTGAAACTGGAGAACTCTGTTGTCGCGGTTACAACGTGATGAAGGGGTATTACAACCTTTCAGAACAGACAGCTGAGGCAATTGATGCTGATGGCTGGTTGCATTCGGGCGACCAGGCTGAAGTTGATGCTGATGGTTATTACCGAATCACCGGCCGTATCAAGGACATGATCATTCGCGGTGGTGAAAACATTTACCCGCGTGAGATCGAAGAGTTCCTCTATACCCTTGAAGGAGTACTTGATGCTCAGGTGGTCGGTATTCCCGATGCGAAGTATGGTGAAGTGGTTATTGCCTTTGTTATTCGCAAAAAGGATATTGATCTGGTTGAAGAGGATGTACAGGATTTCGCTCGCACAAGAATTGCCTCGTACAAGCGACCGCAGCATGTCTTTTTTGTCGATGAGTTCCCTATGACTGCCAGTGGCAAAGTGCAGAAATATAAATTGCGAGAAATAGCCCTAAAAGAACTCGGTTTTGATGTGAGCGAAACTGTCGATTCTGGGGGCGCCCAACTTAATTCGGAACCAAGTTGATAAAATAGTGTCCTCAACGGCTGTGGTAAGCACCTATGAAAAAACAGCTTCATCAAAAACAGTGGCTGGCCCTCGTCCTGCTGGCCAGCCTTTTATCTCCCCCCGGAGTTCTGGCCTCACAAGATCAAGACAACCCTTGGGCCCATTCCATTTTTTTCGAAAATGATCTGTTCAACGGCACCGACAGCAACTATACCAATGGCGTCAAATACTCATTGATTTCACCAGACCTGTCACCGCATGCCAAACAGGGTCGCTTTCCTCGCAAAGTTCTGGAGTGGATCCACAAAGTTCCATTTATCCGCGATTCAGGCTCTGAATTCAGTCACAAAGCGGAATTTTCCTTTGGTCAGAACATGTACACACCGGCAGACATCAGCCGCTCAGACCTCATCTCTGATGATCGGCCCTATGCTGGATGGAGCTACGTCGGTTTTGCCTACCACCGCAAGGCGGAATTTGTGGAGCATCTCGACTTCCTCGACAGCGTAGAAATTCAAATGGGTGTGGTCGGACCCCAGGCTTATGCGGAAGAGACCCAGACTCTGGTCCATGAACTACGTAACATCGACACCGCAAAGGGGTGGGATCACCAGTTAAAAAACGAGCCGGGCCTGGTGGTGGCCTTCGAACGCAAGTGGCTGTTTTACCCGAACTCCGCAAGTTTGCTGACGGCGGACGCGATCGCTCATGCTGGTGGGGCTCTCGGTAATGTGGCCACATATTTCAACACCGGACTGGAGATCAGATATGGGCTGAATCTACCACGTAATTTCGGGGTTTCGTTGATCCGTCCCGCTGGCAGTACGCTCTTCACGCCGGACAATAAACTGAGCCTCTACCTGTTTGGAGCGGTTAACGGCAAATATGTGCTACGCGATATATTCCTGGATGGCAACACCTTTACTGACAGTCACAGCATTGACAAAGAAGATTGGGTGGCTGATTTTGCCGGGGGCATCACGCTTAGCTATCGCAACCTGATGTTGACCTACACCAACGTAACAAGGTCAAAGGAGTTTGTCGGACAGGAAGAATCTCACAACTTCGGGTCACTGACCCTGAGTTTCTTCTGGTAAAACCGGGGACACTTCCGGAAGTGTCCCTGTAGTGTCCCTTCAGGCCTGATCCTAATGGCCAACACGCTTTTCAATGCCCATGAAGATCATCTTCGTCTCAATACCATTTCAACAATCCGGTGCTATAGTTTGTCTATGAAGAAATTCGGACGATTTTTCTTGCTGCTGATATGTCTCTTTCTGTTGCTTTCGAGAGGCGCGCTGGCACAAAAGGTACCACAGAATTTTGCGGACTGGCTTGAGCGGCTGCGTGAGGATGCTCGTTCCGCAGGGATTTCGCAAAAGACATTGACTGCGGCTCTGGCCAATCTTAAGGCACCAGAGCCGCGGGTGATCGAACGCGATCAAAACCAGCCGGAAAAAACCTTGTCGCTACAGAATTATGTTGCCACCCGGGTCAGTCAGGAGCGCATCGCCGAAGGGCGTTTGATGTTGCGCCGCTATCCCACCTGGCTGGGCCGGATCGAACAGCAGTACCGGGTTCAACGACGCTTCATTGTTGCCCTTTGGGGGATAGAGAGCAGCTATGGCCGGCATGCCGGGAAATATCCTGTCATCCCGGCACTGGTCACTCTGGCTTACGATGGGCGTCGCGGGGATTACTTTCGCAAGGAGTTGCTCGAGGCGCTCAAGATCCTCGATGCCGGACATGTCACGTTATCGCGGATGAAAGGTTCCTGGGCGGGAGCGATGGGGCCTTTCCAGTTCATGCCATCCTCTTACCGCCACTACGCAGTCGATGGCAATGGCGACGGTCGCATCAATATCTGGGGATCAGTCCCCGATGCGCTGGCCTCGGCAGCCAATTACCTTGCAAAAGCCGGTTGGAAGAATGACCAAACCTGGGGGCGGCTGGTCAAGCTGCCAGGAAAGTTTGATTATTCACTGATCGGGCTGGAAACCCGGTTGCCGTTGTCACGCTGGCAGGCCCTCGGTGTACGGCGCAGTAGCGGCCGTGCGCTGCCTCGACGTAATCTACAGGCCTCGCTGATCGTTCCTGATGGCCCGGCAGAACCCGCCTATCTGGTCTACGACAATTTCCGTGCCCTGCGTCGATGGAACCGCTCCAATTCTTTTGCTGTTGCGGTCGGAACCCTTGCAGGCAGTTATGCCGTTAACCGGGCGAAATAATACTTAATCCTTGTTGGGGTCGGACCGGCCAAACCTCCTGGTCTTCGGAGACAGATAGGGTCTGTGTCCCCGAATCCAATGCCAACCATGTCATCGTCAGGGGACAGTTACTACAAACTGACCCCTCTTATTCCATCTCAATTCCATATGTCTTAGCCACCTTGCGCAAATAATCCTCATCCTCACACATACTCTTCCCCGGTTCATCGGAAACCTTCGCCACCGGTTGGCCATTGGCGCGGACCATCTTAATGACGATATTGAGTGCTTTGATACCGACATCATTGCCAAGGTTGGTGCCGATGCCGAACGACATCTGTATCTGGCCGACGAAGCGTTCGTAGATCTCGATCATACGTGGGAAATCGAGGCTGTCGCTAAAGATCAGGGTGCGGGTCAAGGGGTCGATGTCACAGCGGCGGTAGAGTTCGATTGCCTGCTCGCCCCAGGCGAAGGGGTCGCCGCTGTCGTGGCGGAGGCCGCTAAATGATGTGGCGAGTACAGGGTCGAAATCGCGGCAAAAGGCTGCCATGCTGTAGTTGTCGGTCAGGGCGATACCAAGGGCGCCGTGGAACTCGCGCACCCAGCCATTCAGAGCGGCGCGCTGCGCTTCAGCAAGTTCGACCACCCCCTGCCAGGCTTGTAGCCACTCATGTGCCATAGTTCCGATCGGCGTGATCCCGAGCTGCCAGGCGAGATAGAGGTTGCTGGTGCCGGCGAGGTTCTGCGACGCTCTGTCGCGAAAGGTCTCGACCATCTCGTACTGCCACATTTTCGAAGCCCGGCGACGGGTCGAAAAGTCGGCGATCTTCACTCCGGCCAGATCGGTGCGATCGGTCAGGAGCTTGAGTTTTGCTGTCAGCCGTGCACGTCCTTCCTCCAGGTCAAAGCCGCCTTCGAGTTCAAACGAATTCAGTTCACTGATGATTGCCAGGGCATAAATTTCAAACAAACAGATTGACAGCAGTGGTCCGCGAAAGCGCAGGTCGAAGTCACCATTTGCGAGCGGCCTGGTGAAGATGTGTTCAGGGTTGAGCTGGAAACTGCGCAGATAATCGAGAAAGTCGGCTTTGAAAAAGGAAAAGTCGGCGAGATAGCTGAGCTCGTCTTCCAGGAAGCGAAGATCGCAGACCAGGTTGAGCTGGCGCTCGACCTCCGGCAGGATTTTAGTCAGGTCGGTGCCGTTGCCGGCCAGGTTGCGGCAGTTGAATTTCCACTCGGCTTCCACTCCGGTAAACTCTGGCGCATGGTAGAATGCCTGCATCATCGTCAGTTTGTAGAGGTCGGTATCGAGAAGTGATGTAATCAAGGCCTTGCGTGGCATGACATTCATCCTGGCGGATCGGTCGCTTGTGGTCAGGCAGAGAACTTCAACTCGTTGGCGCTCTGGATGGTTTCGATCCCGGCGTGGTGCATCTGCGCCAAGTCCTCTTCGAGTGTCGCCGGATTCACGCTACGGCAGGCGCCGAGGTTAACAATCACCCGGAACCCGGCCGCGCTCAGTTGCAGCGCCGTGGTCTTCATGCAGAAATCGGTCGCCAGGCCGCCGACAATAACGGTCTCAACCAAGTGTTCCCGTAGCCATTCAATCGCCCCGGTTGATTCGGCACCGGCCAGATCGTGATAACAAGCACCGTACGGATGCTTCTCCTGATCGACTCCTTTGCGCACCACCAGGTCATAGGTGTCTTCGTTCGGCAGGCCGGGGATCAGCTTGTTCCCCTCGGTGCCGACCACGCAGTGCGCCGGCCACTTGACATCGAGGTTCGGATAATCTTCTTTGACCGGAGTCATGACCGCATTGGGATCGCTGGTGACCCAAAGGGCGCCGAGCGGATGTTCATCTTTGCTGACCACCCGGTAGGCGGCGTATTCGGCCTGCTGGTTGAGCTCATCTGCGATCCCGTCACCGCCGGTGATCGGCAGTTCGTCCGGACACAACGGCGTGAAGCCGCGCTGTGGATCGACATCGAAACTTGCAGCTTGCTCTTTATCTGTGAACATCTTGCCTTCCATGCACCACAGAGGTTTGTTCAAAGTGCTTGAATAAGATAGCCCCAACTTGAGGTACGTTCTCAGTATATCTTATGATAACCCTGATTGGGGACTCTGTCTTCCATTGACATTCTCGCCTGGTGTTTTAACGTTTCAGGACAACCACCTGAATAATTGGCGGTAACCCATCGGCAAAGGAGGTTACTGTGCCCCTTTCTGAATTACCCGTATCTGTTATGGTCGTTCTGTTTCTTACGGTCTTCGTCCTGATCGGGATTTCCCCGGCCTTGAAGAGAACTGCAGAGAGAATCCGCAAGCTGCTCCACCCAGCTGCTCAAGCGAAAAAGCCTGTTGCCCCACTCCTCAAAGACGTGTATGCAGAGATATTTTCGGAGCAGTCGACCTCACGGCAATTAAACGACTTCGAAACTATCGTGCTTCGGCGGCTCTCTCAGGCTGGCGATAAGGCCCTTTCCCGAAAGCAGGTGAATGCACCTCTGCTTTTGGGTAAGGCAATTCTTCACAAGACCCTGAGGTCTCTCCATCGCCGGGGACTGATCCATGTCAAAATGTCTACGCTGCTTGGTCAACGATTTACCCTCACCGAAGCAGGGCGACGGTACGCAATTGAACAGGGCTACATAATCAAAATCCATGAGCGCACAAAAGCCATGAACACAAAGGGGCATTGGGGTAGGGGGTAGCTGGAACTCGGGGACACATTAGTTATGTGTCCCCGAATCCCCAGTCTGATGGCTATTCACGGACATAAGTGTCTACATCTGATTCGTGAATGCGCGTTATTTGATATTCATATTCCGACTCGATTATTGCAAAGTGCCGGGCGGCATCATCCGCCACCTCTATAAAGACGTTCCGGACCATAGGATCGATGACTTGTTTCGCGGCAAGGCGGAAGCTCTCCTCCATAGATTTTTCCTCGCGCATGGCGAGTTCACGCGCTTTGCGCGAGTGGACATTCTTGTCCAGGGCCTTGCGCAGTTCCACCAACATAACCGATTCTGGCTGTGGCGGAGTTGCCAGGAATTCATCAACGCTACCGAGGTCGTTCGCCTGGTAGTATTTAAAAAATTTACTAATGTTCTCACCAACTTCATCGCAGAGTCGCTGTAGAACCTTTTTCCCTGCAGGGTCTTCGGTAACCTCTGTAGCCTCACGGTAGAAGTCGCGGAGATCTTTCTTGGCCTGGATGGCCTGCCGGAGGGCTTGCTGCAAAGTGTATTCTTGGGGCATGGCGTCCTCCTCTCTCAGATGGGGTGGGTGTCGAAAGTGATTCGAAAGCTTTCTTAAAGTATTGCCGAAAAAGCTGACATGTCAAAATTGTGAGGCTGTTTTGATTTGTTTTAAAGGGGGCCACCCTGTGACTCATTAACGCAAATAACGGGCTTGAAAGCCTTGTTTTAACCTGGAAATCACACATTTAACGAGTATAATCGATTGGCTTGATGCCCATTACTGACCCAATATTATTTCAACCTTAACTGCGCACTGGTAAAAACAGATGAAATTATCCCCTCATATTGAAGCTGTTCAGTTCCCACCGATCACCGAAGTTAAATCCTGGTTGTCTGGCCTGGAGATGACTGCGGATCAGCCATTGATTGATCTTTGTCAAGCGGTTCCCGACTATGCTCCGGCACCGCAACTGGTTGACCACCTGCATGGCTTGCTTGACGACCCGGAAACCTCACGTTACAGCCCGGATGAGGGGCTGCCGGAAGTGCGTTCAGCGGTCAGCACATGGTACGCTCGCCGTTATAATGCAGCGCCGACGGCAGATGAGATCTGCATGACTATCGGTGCCAGCCAAGCCTTCTGGTTGGCGATTATGATACTTTGCCAGGCCGGGGATGAGGTCATCGTCCAATTGCCGGCCTATTTCGATCACCCCATGGCTCTGCAAGCTTTGGGCATTCGCTGTGTGTGGGCACCATTTGCCGAAGCCACCGCCGGCCAACCTGATATCGGTGCCATAGCTGCACGGATCACTCCGCGCACCCGCGCTATCCTCTTGGTCTCACCGAGCAACCCGACTGGCGCAGTGACTCCACCGGAAACTTTGCAGCAACTCTATGCTCTGGCCAGACAACACGGTATCTCTCTGCTGCTTGATGAAACTTACAATGCTTTCCTGCCGGAGGGGCAGTCACCTCATGAACTCTTCGCCGAACCGGACTGGCAGCAGCATTTTATCCAGATTGCCTCCTTTGGCAAAACCTTTGCCCTGACCGGATACCGCGCCGGGGCACTTATTGCCGGCCCGGAGGTGATCCATCAGGCACTCAAGGTTCAGGACAGTATGGTCGTTT
>JAUWTX010000233.1 GCA_030614505.1 Desulfuromonadales bacterium | reverse complement strand
CATCCCATCTGCTGAACGGTTCAAATATTCATGCTGCTATAATTATACCTGCTGATTATCATAAAACCATCATGAATCCGTGGGATCATGACACGATCAAAACAAACGCTTCCTCTGGGTAGAAGAACCAACGCCTAACATCTCCCGATATTTGGTCACTGTGCGGCGTGCAATATCAATTCCCATACCATGCAGGATTTCAACAATCTTTTGATCGGAATAGGGTTTACGGTCATTCTCCTCAGCAACGATTTCCTTGATCTTGCTTTTCACGCTCTCCGAAGCAACTGAGTCTCCCCCGGTTGTATTGATACCGCTATTAAAAAAGTATTTCAGCTCAAAAAGCCCCTGAGGTGTCTGAACATATTTATTGGTCGTCACACGACTGACCGTGGATTCATGCATTTCGATATCTTCTGCAACATCACGCAAAACCAAAGGTTTGAGATATGCGACCCCCCGGTCAAAAAAATCACGTTGGAATTTGACTATACTCGTAGTGACCCGAAAGATCGTCCTCTGACGTTGGTGAATGCTCTTGATTAACCAAAGAGCGCCACGCAATTTCTCCTGAATATACTCTCCCGCCTTTTCATCGAGCTGTGCAGCACCGGACAGAGCGTTGCGATAAAAGGAATTGATCCGCAAATTAGGCAAGCCCTCATCATTGAGGACAACAACATATTCATCACTGATTTTGTGCACAAAGATGTCAGGCATAATGTAATGGACATCTTCCTGGCCGTACTGACTGCCTGGTCGCGGATCCAGGCCACTGATGAATTTGGCAGCATCGAACACCTCATCCAAAGGGACCTGAAGGCTTCTGGCAATGACTTGGTAACGACGATTTTCCAGTTCTTCAAGATGCTCTCTCAGGATAATACCAACAATATCCTCAGACATCCCCAACAGATCAACCTGCTTAAGGAGACACTCCTGAAGGTTGCGACTGGCAACACCAGGAGGATCAAAAGCCTGAACCGCTGCGAGAATTTTCTCAACATCATCGGGAGTACAACCAGACTGAACGGCAAGTTCCTCAACGGAAGACTGCAGGTAACCAGCCTCATCCACGTTACCGATAATCTCACTGTCAATTGCTCTTTCGCGGTTTTCCAGTCGGGAGAGATTTAACTGCCAGATAAGGTGGTCGGCCAAAGAAGGTTTTCTGGTCAGGAGGTTTTCGTATGAGGGGCGATCTGAATCATCTTCATAGCAGTCCGCAGTAGTTCCGCCAAGGCTATAACTTTCCAGGTAAGTTTTCCAATCAATATCCGACATGCCATCGCGGTCACCATCAACCTCTTTGACATTCTCCTGAGTTTGTTCAGCGAGCGCCTCAGCCTTCTGTTCTTCTTCCGGAGTCTTCTCTTCCGGAGACTCCTGCCCCTCTTCCAGAACAGGGTTCTCTTCGAGCTCTTCGCGCACAAC
The DNA here is from genome assembly GCA_030614505.1 of Desulfuromonadales bacterium. Taxonomy (GTDB): domain Bacteria; phylum Desulfobacterota; class Desulfuromonadia; order Desulfuromonadales; family BM103; genus M0040. The sequence continues at coordinate 2,597 of JAUWTX010000233.1, read as the reverse complement.
ATCCATCAATTCCATGCGTGAGAGCTGCAACAGCTTGATAGCCTGCTGCAACTGCGGCGTCATAACCAGCTGCTGGCTGAGTTTGAGTTGTTGTCTGATCTCTAAAGCCATATCACCATCATATTGGAAAGAAGTCTTAACAGGCCAAGCTTACAACGCTGATAAAAACCGTACTTTACTTTAACTTGAATCCAACACTAAAGTCGGAACTTTTCTCCCAGGTAAATTGCCCTTGCCCTTGGGCTTTGGGCAATTTCTTCCGGAGACCCATGCTCCAGGATACAACCTTCGTTTAAAATATAGGCACGATCACAGACACCCAGCGTTTCACGGACGTTATGATCGGAAATCAATACACCGATTTGACGTTTCTTCAATTCACCGATAATTCCCTGAATATCAAGGACAGCTATCGGATCAATCCCGGCAAAAGGCTCATCAAGCAGGATAAATCTTGGCTCGAGCACCAGGGCCCTGGCTATCTCGACGCGTCGCCTCTCGCCACCTGAAAGAGCATAACCGTAAGATTTTGCCACGCGAGTCAAACGGAAATCTTCGAGCAATCGATCTTTGCGTTCTTGCTGAACCTGTTTAGATGTTTCCACTGTCTCCAGAATCGCCAGAAGATTTTGTTCAACCGTCAGCTTGCGAAATACCGAAGCTTCTTGAGGAAGATACGAAACTCCCATCCTCGCTCTCTGATGCATAGGCAACGGAGTCAAATTCTCTTCGTCAAGGAAAACCTCACCTTGATCCGGCCTGACCAAGCCTACCACCATATAAAAAGAGGTGGTTTTCCCCGCACCATTCGGACCAAGCAAGCCAACCACTTCTCCTGATCTGAGCTCCAGATCAACAGAAGAAACTACTTGGCGTCGCTTATATGTTTTTGACAAACCACGAGCGGCCAAAAGGTGGTTCAAGGCTTGCCCTCCACCTGTGGAGTAAAAACAGCATTTACCCTGCTACCTGCACCACCTGTGACAACGCTGCGTTGATCGTTCAGGTAGATCGTGATCTTTTGTCCCTGTACAAAGTTGTCGCCATCACTGACTTTCGGTGAACCGGTCAAAACAATACGTTCTTCAAGATGATAGAGGGTTGCTTTTTCGCCCGTAGCAACACGTGTCCCCTGAACAATACGTACCGCCCCCTCAGCAATAATCTGTTTGATTTCACGCTTTTCACCCGTGTATTTCACCGTCAAACGATCGCCATAAATCGTGACATCATCCTGAGTAGCAACTGCATTCCCGGAGAAAACAAGAGTTTGCGCTTGATCATCAACTTCAAGGTGATCCGCAGAGACTTCAACTGGGCCACGATTTTGTGTCAATTCCGCAGGTGCTGCAAATACCGATGATGGCATGAGCAGCAGGAGAACATATATGCAGAGAAAAACAATTTTCGTTCTAAGAGTCATCATTTTATTTACCTGAATCAAGGGAGCCTTTAACGTCTGCATTCAAGAGCAAACGCTCCTGCTTCAAATAAAACACCAGACCCGTGCCTTCCAGATGTACACCATCTGCGACCAAACGTACATGCGCATCTGTTGCCGCCACCTGCGTCGTGTGATCATAATCAAGATGATCAGTGTACAGTGTATAATTAGAAGTGTTCTTCAAAACAACGTCGCCAAGCAATCTGACGTTCTGATAATCATCGCTGACTTCACCTTTATCAGCCCGCAGAGAGCCCTTCAGATCACCTTGTTCGTCATAAAAGCTTAATTGAGGGATGCTGATCCTCAGGACTCCTTCTGCCGATCTACGCTCTACCTGTTGAGCAACCAAACGCCAACTAGCCTTGCCATTCTCAATGTGAGTGTAGTCAATGTCCTGAAGCGACACATCGACCCCTTTTGGCAAAGCCTTCACTATCGTCTGCAACTGACTTTCCGGACTATATCGCAAGGCAATAACAACCAGAAGAACCAGCGCCAGGCCCAAGGCCAGAACGAGAAGAAGATTGCGAGGCTTGAAATAGCTCATTAGCGAAAGTCAGTGTATCACCATAAAGTGTTTACTGTAAAGGGCAATGCGGTGAGTTGGCATGAGAATTGTATGGAAGGTGCAGAGGGTTGTCGGACCGTCCTAATCATTGAAATAACGACTTGTCACTGCTGACCAACGACCGGATTCTTTGAGGAGGAAGTCACAGATTTCTCTGACCGCGCCTCGACCTCCGGAGCGCTTGGCAACCATATCAGCATAGGGTTTCACATCATCCACAGCGTCAGCCACAGTTGCGGCAAAGCCAACCTGTCGCATGATAGGCAAGTCAACGACATCATCGCCGACATAAGCGACTTCCTCGGGTGACAATGCCAGCTTTTCCAGAATCTCCCTGAAAGGCAAACTCTTGTCTTTGGCCCCTTGATAAACCAGATTGATGCCTAATTCAGCTGCCCTGCGAGCGACAACCTCCGACTGGCGTCCAGTAATGATACCAACCTGTATCCCGGCCCGCTGCACCAATTTGAGCCCATGACCATCCTGCACCTCAAAGGCCTTGGTTTCGCCACCGTCGTTGTCGTAAATGATCCGACCGTCAGTCATGACACCATCGACATCAAGCAGCAACAGCTTGATCTT
>JAUWTX010000258.1 GCA_030614505.1 Desulfuromonadales bacterium | reverse complement strand
GAAGATGACTGCGCAGGCAATCGTGCCACCGAGCAATCTGAGACAGAGAGTTTTGGCCCCACGTCGCAGGGCGGTAATTGAAATGGCCACAAAGAGGCTGCTGGTGAGCAGCACCATGGTATTACCACCACCGAACCAGACATTGAGTTCGCCACCGGCCGAAATAAATTCTTGCGGATAGCGGGTCAGGTAGACGGCATAGAGGATGAAAAGCCCGCCAAAGAGCAGTACCTCGGTAAAGAGGAAGAGCCACATGCCGAACTTGGCACCGATATAATCCTTATGGCCGTGACCGCTCATAGAATGCCTGCTTTTTTGAAATCGTAGGGGCCGTGGGTGACTACCGGGTCTTCTTCGCCGAAATTCTCTGTTGGTGGTGGTGATGGTATCTGCCATTCGAGGGATGCACCACCCCAGGGGTTAGCCTCCACAGGGTCGCCCTTAAAGAGGCCGCGAATGATATTGACGAACATCAGGATCAGGCCGATGGCCAGAATCCATGAACCGACGGTTGCCAATTGGTTCAGGCCGGTAAACTCGGGCACATAGTCATAATAGCGGCGTGGCATGCCCTGCATGCCGACGACCTTCATTGAGATGTAGAGGATAAGGAAACCAATGAAGATCACTGCCCAGGCGACAGTTGCAACGGTTTTGTCATACATGCGACCGTAGATTTTCGGTAGCCAGTAGTGCATGGCGGCAAAGAAGGCCATACCGGTACCGCCGAACATGACGAAGTGGAAGTGGCCGACGACGAAATAAGTGTCATGCACATGCACATCAGCTGCGGCCGCACCGAGTACCAGTCCGCTTAGTCCACCAATAGTGAAGAGCAGAATGAACGACAGGGCATAGAGAAGCGGTGGGTCGAGCAGGATCGAGCCCTCGTAGAGAGTCGCCAGCCAGTTGAAGACCTTGATTGCCGATGGAATGGCGACGATGAAGGTCAAAAATGAGAAGACCATGACCGCCATGTCCGACATGCCGCTGGTATACATATGATGGGCCCAGACCAGCGAACCAGCAAAGGCGATGGCGATACTTGATACGACGATTGCTTTGTAGCCGAAGGCGGGTTTGCGGGAGAAGACCGGGATGATGTCGGAGATCACACCCATGCCGGGCAGGACCATGATGTAGACAGCCGGGTGGGAGTAGATCCAGAAAAGATGCTGAAACATGATCGGATCACCGCCCTGGGCCGGGTCAAAGAGGCCGGTACCGATGACCCGCTCGGCAAAGAGCAGGGCAACCGTGATGCCGATCACCGGGGTGGCCAGAATCTGAATCCAGGCGGTGGCATAGAGCGACCAGGTAAAGAGCGGAATACGCATCCAGGTCATGCCTTTGGTGCGCAGACGATGGATGGTGGTGACGAAATTTAGTCCGGTGAGGATCGACGAGAAGCCGAGGATGAATACTGCGACCGCCGCTAGCGAGACGTTGGTGCTGGTCTGCGCCGAGAAGGGTACGTAGAAAGGCCAGCCCGTGTCAGGTGGCCCACCGCCGGTGAAGAGCGATGTGACGGCCAGGCCAGCACCGGTAATATAACGCCACCAGGAGAAGAGGTTGAGTTTAGGGAAAGAGACGTCTCTGGCCCCGATCTGGATCGGCATGATCAGGTTGCCGAAAGCCGCCGGAATACCTGGGATGATAAAAAGGAAGATCATGATCACGCCGTGCAGGGTGAAGGTGGCGTTATAGGTCTGGGCACTCATGATCGTTTCACCGGGAGCAAAGAGCTCAAGGCGGAGCAGCAGGCCGAGCAGTGCGCCAACGCAGAAGAAAGTGAGAACGCTCCAGAAGTAGAGCAGGCCGATGCGCTTGTGGTCGGTGGAGAATATCCAACCGAAGATACCGGGATAGTTCCCATCGCCAAAAAAGCCGCGGTCGTTGGTTGCCGTGGCGGTAACATCACTCATAGATTCATATCCTTCTCGTTTTGTAACTATTCAGCACAATCTGACTATTGACAATAACGTTTGTCATCCTCGAATGATTCTATCGGGGATCCATGCTTTAAAATCTGGATTCCCGATTACAGCCTCGGGAAGGACAGCTTTTTTATTCTACAGAATAGCTCTTTCATTTGTAATTCTTCTTGGACTTCTTGCCGCCGAACATCAGAAAGGCAGCAAAAATGGCCAGAGTCGTCAGGATGGCTGTAGCAGATACACGCAAAATATTGAAGACATAGGTTTTCTGCTCGGGATCAAAGCTAAAACAGTATTGAACCATTTTACGGATTGTTGTGCCGACACGGCCTGCTTTGGCTTCGTAGAGCGCCAGGGTCAGGTCTTTGGGGACAATATGGGTGCCGTGCAGATAGCGAATGATTTGTCCGTCAGCAGCAACCACTAAAAAAGCCACCGGGTGCAGGAATTCGGAGCCGACCTTCTGAAAGTGATAACCGGCAGCATCCGTCAACTGCAGAATCGTTGCACGATCTCCGGTCAGGAATCGCCAGGCTTGATCCGGGTACTGATTTCTCATCGCGGCGTAGTAGGTGTTGCGGCTGCGCAGCGCCAGTTCCGGCTGTTCTGTTTCGTCAAAGCTGAACGAGATGACCTGGTAGTCTTCACCGGCATCGAGCTTGATGTCGGGTAGAACCCGGGCCAGGTCGCCCTGCAGGAAATGACAGACATTGGGACAGCGGTAATAGACCGGAGCGATGATCGTTGGTTTGTCCACCAGGTCGGCCAGGCTGATCGGATTGCCCAGCTCGTCGCGAAAGACCAGGTCGAGGGGGAGGTAGGCACCAAGCTGTTCGTCAAGGCCGACTTCGTTTTCACTTGCCTCAGTTTGTACTGGATGAACGTGGCCAGAGGGTTTTTCTGTAACCTCACCATATTCTTTGTGGTTCATTGCCGCCGGTTGATCGTGAGCCATACCTGTTGGTTTGTCATCGGCCATGCTGGTTGATTGGCTGTGCTGGTGCTGAGGCACGGCAGCTGTTGCAGGGAGACTGTATAGCATCGCGCAGAATAGCAGGCAGGAAACAGCCGTCCGCAGGAAGGGTATGTCCAGCCATCGTCTTGAAATTATAAATTTAATCATGAGTTCCAATGAGGGAGGTAAGGATTAATGACAAGCCTGGTTATCATATCAATTTTCGGAGAATTTGCAATTATTAGGTAGTGTTGAGCTGATGTAATGTCTGAAAGGTTGGTGCGTCAGACGGGGATGTGACAACCAGATTGACCGTCCCTCAGATTGCCATGACTGGCAATCTCTCCAAGCTCATCTATACTTTATTGTCTCACGTTTTGACCTGAGCTAAGAGGACAAGTCATGAAAATTCGGGATTTGTTGGTTTCTTTAGTGGTCTTAAGTCTTTTGTCTTGCGGTGGCGGTGGCGGCGGAGGTGATGGCGATTCTAATGGAGAGGTGACGAATGCGGAAATAAACACAGCCCCTGTCGCCAACGCAGGGATAAACCAGAACGTCGTGACCGGATCAGTGGTCCGATTAGATGGCAGTGACAGCTCTGACGCAAATAGCGATACGTTGACTTATTTCTGGACAATTCACTCCGTCCCCCCTGAAAGTAACATTATTCTAAGTAACGCGACCGGGGTTAATCCAACATTCACTGCAGATCTTGACGGAACTTACGTTTTTAGT
>JAUWTX010000090.1 GCA_030614505.1 Desulfuromonadales bacterium | reverse complement strand
TTTCAAACTCCCAGTCACTAAAATGTTTCTCGCTGCGGTTGCGCATGACGGATTCGAAAGTGCACCGCTTGTCTCCAATATTCATATGACAAACATGGTCTATACAGCTTTTACCAAGGATATCAACATCCTCGCCTATCATCAGGTCACGAGTCTTCTGGTTATAGGATACTACTCTGCCCTGGGTGTCCAGAACCAAAATAGCAGCACCAACCGTCTCAAGAACTGTCTGGATTTCGTCGTGAGTAAAATGCAGTTGCTGATTAGTCTCCTGCAGGTTTTCCAGGATGTGCTGAAAAGTCTCGGCGACGATGCCGATCGGGTCAAACTCAATCAGGCTGTGATCATCCAGCTCTTCAGGACGCAAGCTTTTTGTACCGATAACTTCAAGTAAAGAATCGACTTTACTGCGAATATAGTCAAAAGCTTCACGATTTATCGCGGTCAGGAGAGCATTCTCCTCCCGCAACAGATCAAGTTCACTGCTCTCCTCTGGCCTACTGATAATATCTTCACTCCGCGACAGCGTCATTCCGGTTACCCTGTAAACAATCAGTGCTTCTGCTGTTGTGTCGTTATGCGATAATATCCATCCACTTTTTCGACGACAGCATCAATCCCCATGTTGCGGACAGCTTCCGGGATAGTTCCTGTCGCATCACGGTTATCCGTTAAAACCACCATACAGAGATGGCCCACCATCAGGTCCCGATGTTGCCGATTGATTTCACGCAGCACCAGGAGCAGACTGGACGGGCAAACCTGGCCACGGATATCCATTTCGAGAGTCCTCATGAATTCAACCTCTTCAACGGTGCCCCAGGAACCAAAACCCGTTGTAGAACCTTCCCTCCAAGCCAGGCCCCCGGAACCAGACCGACAACAAACAGTAGGCTCTGCATAGTCAACAGGGGGAGTCCTCCCCACAGGTGCCAGACATTGCATCCTGGAGACATGCGAGCTCCCAGAGCCATGATGACACCGCCGGTAAAAACCATAGCAATCTGGTTGAACGGGACTTTCCAGATAATCCGGAATTCTCCGAGCAATTGTGCCGACAACCAGGCCCCGCCGATGATACCGAGAATCAGGGGGACCTGCACTATCGCCACAATATCGAAATGCGCTCCGGCACCACCACTACGCAGGATTCCATCAAGCGGCAGAGTATGATGGCCCGGCATAGTCGTAAAATAGGGCAAGGTAGCTAGATGCCCGGGGACAATCCATGATTCCACTAAAGCGGCCCCTTTGGCATAAGAAGTCGTCACACCCATGGGAATACCGCTCAGAAGAACTGTCAGCCCCCCCAGAGCAGCCAGCCCGGTTGCCGTTAACCACAACGGGATGAACCCTTCTGCTTCATTTTTGTCGACCCATAGTCCGGCTTGCTGCCAGCGCCAACAAAAGAAGCCGCCGATAGCTACAACTGCAAGAACCGGGATAATCGGTGAGACTCCGATCCATTGTGGCAGAGTTACGGCACTTGTGGAAAAGTTCGTCTGCTTTGCCAGAGATATCCACCAAGTGTGAATTTCCGCGTAAAGAGCACTTCCAACCAATAATCCAATGAAAGCAACAAGCGCCATCAGGTTGCCACTTCCCATCTTATAAAGAACTCCGACGACACAGCCGCCAGCCAACACCATGCCAAGACCGAACACCACACCACCGAAGATGTTTACCCCGGCGGGAGGAGAAAACCACCTGAAGGGATAACTCGGCAGTACACCGGTGAGGTGAAAGAGTTCGAACAGAAGTGCGCTCAGGGTTATCAGTAGAACAAGAGGACGGATGAGTTTGTAACTCTTGAATAAAAAGACGTCACGAAACGCACCGGCCATGCAAAAATCGGAGCGATGCATCAGAAAACCAGCCGCTATACCGATAACCAGTAGTCCTGAAACAACGATCCATACAGAGAAATTCATGCACGCAACTCCAGCCCCTGACGATATTAACCCGATACAATTAGAACATACAAATAAAATCGGACAATAAACGAACCATTCACACATTCTTTACGTGAGATTTGTGCCAGGAGCCTGTCGGATGATTTCAATCAGCAGTTCCGTCACGTGCACCATGTCAGCAAGCGCAACAAACTCGTCGTGGGTGTGGACTCGTGTCATGCCGGTGGCCAGAATTATCATTTCGATGCCATGGGCATTAAAAATGTTGGCATCACTGCCGCCGCCGCCCAGACGCACCTTTAGATCATGACCAACCATTGTCGCAGCCGTTCTCGCCAACTGCACCACCGAGGAATCCTCGGCAACAGCCATACTCGGGAAATCGGAGTGAACACATGCATTGATCCGAGGACGCACAAACTTACCATTAATTTTACGTGTCATTTGATCGGCGGCATCTTCGAAACAGGTGAGCATATGATCCGTCTGATCCTGCAGCTTTTGTGGGTCATGACTGCGAGCCTCACCGACTATGGAGACGCTCTGCGGCACGATATTGCGTGCAACACCGCCTTCGATGCGACCTATATTAGCCGTCGTTTCGTGATCAATACGTCCCAGGCGCATCTGGCTGATCGCTAGGGCAGCCGTCTGAATAGCCGAAACTCCCTGTTCGGGAGCCATCCCGGCATGTGCGGCAAGGCCTGCTATTTCGATTTGCAGGTGATTTGCACCCGGAGCCTGCAGAACCATCATGTCGAGACCCTCAGTATCCAAAGCATACCCGAGACGCGCTTCAAGCATGCTGTAGTCAAAGTGTTTTGCCCCGACCAAGCCAATCTCTTCAGCTATAGTGACAACAACTTCAATCGGTCCATGCAGAATGTTTTGCTCGCGAACCACCTCCAGAGCTTCAATAAGCTCTGCGATGCCGGCTTTATCATCGGCACCAAGCACCGTATCTCCAGCACTGTAAAAAATCCCGTCACGCAAAACCGGTTCTACCTGCCCGCCCGGCTCAACCGTATCCATATGTACAGAGAACAGCAACGGTTCCGTTGCCTCACTCGTACCGGCTAACTTTGCCACCAGATTGCCGACCTCTCCGCCCGTCGCCTCAGCAGCATCATCAAAGCGCACCTCGGCACCTAACTTCTCCAGACGTTCGGTCAGATAACGAGCGATGGCTCCCTCTTTTAACGGGGGACTATTGATGACAGCCAAACGAACAAATTCTTCGCTAAGACGTTGTTGGTTGATCATGCGGATCTCCTCTGTATGTAATACATCAATTAAGTAGCTCATCATCACATCTTGTGGCAAGAAAAACCAATCATATATACTCATGAGGACATGGGAAAACAGACGATAAGTCTGCACAGATTTCTAGACAAGTCGTCAACGACCCTGCTAATATGAAAAAATATAGCTTTTCAGGAAGTTGACGCTTTTTCTCGATAAGGAAGACCCTTGGATTTTGATTTTCACCCACCAAAGAACTCTACAGCCCCTCGCCAAAGATCGACCCCACGTTTACGACTCTGGCTGCTTCTGATTCTGATCACCCTGCTCCTCGTTCCGCTCTTTCTGCGTCCTGCCGTCACCGATACCGAGGCGAACACTGTCGCACAGGAGACACCGCAACAACCGCCGATTCCGGAGGTTCGCAAAGAGTTCATCAAAGGGACCATTGCCCAAGGTGATACAATGACTGCCTTGTTGGGCGACTTCTTCTCTGCAGCAGAAATCCACGAATTGAACCAACAGTGCAAACCGGTCTTTTCCCTGTCCCGTCTCAGTGCCGGCCAACCGTACCGGCTCTGTCTGAGCGATGACTCTTTCGAGCGATTCGAATACGATATTGACCGCAACGAACAGCTGATCATCTCCCGCGAAGCAGATAACTTCTTTGTCGAGAGAATTCCGATTCCCTATACAACCGAGGCAGTGCGCGTGCAGGGAACGATCACAAGCAGTCTTTTTGAAGCTGTCACCAGTACTGGCGAAAGCGATGTCCTGGCAATGAACCTTGCGGACATTTTTGCCTGGGATATCGATTTCATACTCGACATCCGTAAGGGAGACTCATTTCAGGCGCTGGTAGAAAAACGTTATCGTGAAGGTCAGCCAGCCGGGTACGGTCGTATCCTGACAGCGGAATTCTCCAACCAGGGCACAACTTTTCAGGCATTTCTCTACCAGGACGGCGACCATCGTCCCGACTATTACGATGCCGACGGGCAGAGCCTGCGTAAGGCTTTTCTCAAGGCGCCGCTGTCCTTTTCACGTATCTCTTCCGGCTTCACAACGCGCCGTTTCCACCCGATCACCAAGACGTGGAAAGCCCATCCCGCCATCGATTATGCCGCCCCCCCCGGCACGCCGATCAAGAGTGTCGGTGATGGTGTCATCAGCCAAAAAGGCTATACCCGCGGCAATGGCAATTACCTGAAGATCCGTCATGCCAATGGCTATGAAACCCTGTATCTGCACATGAAGGGCTTTGCTAAAAAGATCAGTAAAGGCAAGCGGGTCGCACAGGGGCAAACAATTGGTTACGTCGGCAGCACCGGACTTGCCACCGGACCACACCTCTGTTTCCGGATGCGCAAAAATGGTGCTCCAGTTAACCCCCAGAGGGTGAAAGCTCCTGCTGTCAAACCGGTTTCTCAAGCCAACATGGCAGACTTCAAGAGCAAGGCGGAGAGCTTCAGTGCCCAGTTAACCGACCAGGCACACATCAAAACAGCAAGGAATCAACCAACCAGCAGCATCTCTTCGCAATAAATCATCACAAGGGAGCATCATGGCCATCAGACTTGGCGAATTGCTGATCAAAAAGAATCTGTTGACCCAGGCACAGCTGGAGGAGGCTCTGCAGGCCCAGGTCATTTTTGGAGGAAAGCTCGGCACCGTACTCATCGAAATGGGGTTGATTGCCGAGGACAAACTTGCCGAAATTATGGCTCAGCTCCTCTCCATCCCCTGCGCAAAACCAGGACAGTTACAACACATCCCCGAAGACGTTATCAAAATCATCAACCCTGAACTGGCCGAAAAACACAAGGTCGTCCCGGTTGCGGTCAGCGGCAAGAAACTGACCCTGGCCATGGCTGACCCACACAACCTGAAATCGGTCGATGAAATTTCCTTTCGCACCGGCTATATCATTCGACCGATCCTGGCCCTGGAGGTGCGCCTGGTCTTTGCTCTGGAAAACTACTACGGCATCAAACGCACCATGCGCTATATCTCCCCACCGAAGCAGGTCCGCGAGGAGTTGAATCAACTGCATGTATTCCAAACTCCAGAGGGCCCGATCGAGGCTCCTGATACCAATGAAGATCTCGGCAAACCAGGTTCTGAACATATTCACCAGAAACCCGTGGCGAAAAAAGTTGCCGAAGCAGAAAACATTGCAGAGGCTGAGGTTATCGAGGAGTTAAGTGACGAGGATCTGATCGAAGATCTCGAGGACGAAGAGATCACACTAGCGACAACGACACAAGCGCTGGTCAATATTTCCGACCGCAATCATGTCGCTGATGCCGTCATTGCATACCTCGGCGCACATTATGCTCGTGCGGCTCTTTTCATGGTAGTCGCCGGACAGGTCACTGGCTGGCGTTCGGCGAAAGACGGCCAACCAATCCCAGGATTCGACCAGTTCCAGCTGCCACTTTCCGAACCGTCTGCCCTGAAGACTGCAGTGGAAAGCAACAGTTATTTTCTCGGCCCGATTCCACAAAGCGGCGCCAACCTCGTCCTGGCATCATTTTTGGGGAAGCCTGCGCCGAAATCGGCTCTGCTTATGCCTATGAGCATGCTGGGACGCGTCGTCGGCTTAATCTACATAGACGATGCCTCGATAGATCTTTCGCAAGCAGTGGTTGATGTGCAGCAACTCGCCAGCAAGGCATTGATGGCCTTCGAGATTCTCATTCTTCACAACAAAATCCTCAGAACTTAACCTTGAATTACCTGATCCACCTCTACCTGTCCGGAGAAGACCCGGAACTTCAGCTCGGCGGCATGATGGGTGACTTCGTCAAGGGTCCCATACCAGACAGCTATCCGGAGAAACTCGCCCTCGGATTGCACCTGCATCGCCGTATCGACAGCCTCGCCCAGAACAGTCCTCATACTCGAAAAAGCCGACAGAGACTCCACCCGAAATTCGGTCATGGCCGCGGCATCGTTATCGATATCTTCTACGACTATTTTCTTGCGTCATCCTGGGCCGACTATTCGTCGGAGCCTCTGGAAAACTATGCAGCAAAGGTTTACCAGCTGTTGCGGGAAAACCATAACCAACTACCAACAGGCCTCCAGCAGATTGCGCCGCGCATGATCGAACACAACTGGCTGCTCTCTTATCGACACCAGGAAGTGGTTGGCAGGGCACTACAGAGGATTGCACAACGTCTGAGCAGACCTCTACCCCTTGCAGAAGGCGTTGATGACCTTGCCACCCATGAAGTTTCATTACATCAGGATTTCAGGGGATTTATGACCGAAGCCACTGATTTTGTGAAACAAGAATTTGGAATTACAGTGCGCTGTGTGCCTTAGGGGTCGCGTCTACACATTTCAATTTTTCTGCGGATAGTGCATTTTTTGTGAAATGTGTAGACGCGACCCCTAACACCCATAAAACCAGTGGGTTATGGATGGAGTCAAGTTGGCGATCAAGGGTGAATCGGCCATTCAGACTCGTAATCAGGGGGGAAAAAAGTTTCGCGGGTCCGATTGAAATAGCCGTACTGCAGCTTTGGGAAGCGCTCCTTGTGCTTTTTAAGCATCTCCAGCATGCCGATGCCGCTGCCTGTAACTTCCAGCGAGGAGAGATAGAGGACCGGGTCGAGACTCAGGTTACGCATCTGGATCATGTCGATACCAATCCGATCGACGAGGTCGGCAAGAGCCTCAATTTCATCAGGCAGGTCACTCACGCCGGGAAAAACCAGATAGTTAAGCATAGTGTAAAGGCCGGCAGCCTTGGCACGACGTAGCGATTCTACTACATCAGCAAAGCGATAGCCGCGCGGCCGATAATAGGCATTGTAGAGAGATTCCTGCGCTGAGTTGAGCGAGACACGGATTGAATCGATACCGGCAGCAGCCAGTTTATCTATGGCATCAGGCAGGGACGCATTGCTATTGAAGTTGATCGTGCCACGATCCGTATGATGTCGCATCTCGCGGACCGCCTCACTGATAACGTCAGCCTGGAGAATCGGATCACCTTCACACCCCTGACCAAAGGATACGATCGCGTTCTCTGCTTCTTGCAGATGCGGTACTGCCATCTCGCAGAGTTCCTTGACCGTCGGGACAAAAGTGAGCCGGTCCTGACTTGCCGGACAGCAGTCTGATTCCTGTAAGGAGATACAGCCAATGCAACGGGAATTACAGGTAGGTGATGTCGGCAAAGGTGCTTCCCAGCGCCGGAAGAAGAGATTTTTGGCGGCAAAGCAGTGGTAATCAAGAGCACAGCGCGACAGTTGCTCGAGCAGGCGA
>JAUWTX010000123.1 GCA_030614505.1 Desulfuromonadales bacterium | reverse complement strand
GGCAGCAGCGATCTCAAGAATGTCCAGCCGATTATGGTTGATTATGCTCGCGGCAGCATTGCTGTTGCTCATAACGGTAACCTGGTGAACGCCCAGGAGATTCGCAACGACCTGGAGCATACCGGTTCGATCTTTTCCACGACATCAGATACAGAAGTCCTGATCCATCTCCTGGCAAAATCACAAAGCGATTTATTGGCGGAGCGTGTTGCCGAAGCCATGATGGCGGTGAAAGGTGCTTATAGCATTGCTTTCCTTACCGAGACCCGTATGGTCGCTGTTCGCGATCCGAACGGTTTTCGTCCGCTGGCACTCGGCAAACTCAACGAGGGCTACGTGGTCGCCTCCGAAACCTGTGCCTTCGATCTGATTGAAGCTGAATTTATCCGTGAGTTGGAGCCGGGTGAAATGATCGTGATCGACAAGCACGGCATGAAGTCGTACAAACCGTTTAATGAGACCAAGCCTTCGCCCTGTGTCTTCGAGTTTGTCTACTTTGCCCGCCCGGACAGCACCATCTTTGGTGAGCAGGTTTACAAGGTACGCAAGGAGCTTGGTCATCAACTGGCCCGGGAACACATGGTTGATGCTGATGTTGTCATTGCTGTACCCGATTCCGGGGTTCCGGCGACTATTGGTTATGCTGAAGAGTCCGGCATTCCATTTGAATTGGGTTTGATTAGGAATCACTATGTCGGTCGAACCTTTATCGAGCCACAGCAGTCGATTCGCCACTTCGGTGTCAAAATCAAACTCAACCCGGTACGAGAGGTAATCGAGGGCAAACGCGTCGTTGTCGTAGACGACTCCATAGTGCGTGGCACTACGGCCCGAAAGATCGTCAAAATGATTCGCAATGCCGGTGCCCGTGAGGTACATATGCGCATCTCCAGCCCACCGACCAGCTTTCCTTGCTACTACGGCATTGACACCCCGTCACGCAAGGAGCTGATATCCTCGTCACATACCATTGAGGAGATCAGTCGCTACATTACCGCGGACAGTCTTGGCTATCTGAGCCGGGAAGGGATGCTTGCGGCAGCCGGTGCGCCTGATGGTATCGCAGACGGTTGTTTCTGTGATGCCTGTTTCAGTGGTTGCTATCCGGTTAAGTTCCCCAGGTTGAAAGCAGATCGACAGCTTGGGCTTTTTTAAAAGCCGGGACGAGGTACGTGGTACGAGGTACGCGGAAAACAAATTGTTAACTGCTTTTGGCAGCTCATTTGGATAACTTTTTAGGAGAGAGAGATGACGGAACAGGAACGTAATGAATTGATGCAGATTGTGCGCGAGTTGTCTTATGAAGAGCGTGAAGTAACCCTGGCTTCGGGCCGCAAGAGCAACTTTTATTTTGACGGCAAACAGACTGCCCTGCATGCAAAAGGGGGTTTGCTGGTCGGTAAGGCTTTCTGGGAGATCGTGAAAACCTTTGAAGGCCCTATTCATGGTGTCGGCGGTCTGACCATGGGTGCTGATCCGATTGCTACGGCTACCTCGATTGCTGCCCTTCTTGATGGCCAACCGGTTCATGCCTTCATTATCCGCAAAGAGCCGAAAGGGCACGGTACAGGGCAATGGCTGGAAGGGCGTAAAAACCTGCCGCCGGGATCCCGGGTTGTGATCGTCGAGGATGTCACGACTACCGGTGGATCATCGATGAAAGCTGTCGATCGTGCCCAGCAGGAAGGACTGGAAGTCCTGGGTGTCATCACTCTGGTCGATCGTGAAGAGGGCGCTCGTGAGAATATCGAAGGGCAGGGGCAAGTTCTCAAGTCTGTCTTTACCCGGACCGAGGTTGTTTGTTAGCAGCCTGACGGGCTATCACCTGATTTCCAATAGATGTCAGGGTTTTCGACAATTTTACTTGCATAAAAACAGGGGTGCGATAAGCACTCCTGTTTTTTGTTATAATGGTCATTACTATCAGGAGGAGAAAATATATGTCTAACAAAATAAAGATGGTTTGCCTGGGACTTACATGCATGTTGTTATTTGTTGTTTCAGGGTGTGTCGAGACTTCAATGATGTATCATGGCAACTTACCTTCGTCTGCGATGAATGTTGTGGCTTTGCAGGAAGGTGGCCCTTATGCAGGCACGTGGGAGACGTTCGACCTCTTAATAGACTATAAGTATATTCAAGGCGGTGACATCCTTGAAATTTCCGGACAGGCTGTTCTTAGCGAACATTATCAAATGAACTATAATGCTCTCACCAGGCTGTACGTCTACTTTTTTTTCCTGGACGAGGATTCGCGCGTCTTGAAAACTGCCAACCTTGTCAGGTCTGGGGCCGGCACAGTGGACGAACGTCTAACCTTCTCTCAGCAGTACAATATCCCCGCTGGAACAGCTGGGATCTCATTCGGGTACGATGGATCAGCCCGTGAAATGCGAACTACCACGTCCTTCTATGAGTTACCTTTGAAGAAGTAATAAAGCTGATATGCAAATAAATCAGTATTTCTCTGCCGAGTACGCAGAAGCGCGTCAAGTTTTTTTGCAAGCGGCCCGTGTCGCTGGGGCCGATGTTGTAAATTTTGAGAACCTGGGCCCCGGGCAAGAAGATGGGCAACTTTTTACCGATGTTGCCTTGCTCGGTCCGGAGGATGCTGAGAACCTTCTGGTTTTGATCTCCGGAACTCATGGGGTTGAGGGTTTTGGTGGCTCCGGCGTTCAGGTAGGCCTGTTGCGTGAAGGCGTTGCGGAGCGACTGGGGCCGAACACCAGGCTTGTCATGGTCCATGCCCTGAATCCATATGGATTTGCCAACCTGAGGCGTTTTAACGAAGACAATGTTGATCTGAATCGAAACTTTCTCGACCATTCCGAATCATATCCAGATAACAAGGAATACGATCAACTGGCTGACGTCATTGCCCCTCGATCATTTTCCTTTACAGCAAACGTTTCTGCCATGCTGCGTATCCTGATTTATCGCCTGCGGCATGGAAATGCCAGATTGCAGCAGGCTGTGACTCATGGACAGTATTCACACCCTCAGGGGCTCTTCTATGGTGGCCATTTTGCAACCTGGTCAAACCGGACACTGAATAAGATAATTGAACCTTATCTTACCCGGGTCTCCCGGGCTGGCGTCATTGATTTCCATACCGGACTGGGCCCTTACGGTTACGGAGAGGTGATACTGAACTATCAGGAGGATGATCCGGCATACCGGCGCGCTGTCATGTGGTGGGGTGAGGAGCGTGTCAAGTCGACTGTGAGCGGTGAATCCGTCTCGGCACACCTGTCCGGGACAGTCAAACAGGCTTTTGCCAGGATGTTGCCCGATGCAGAACTAACAGCTGTCGGCCTAGAGTTTGGTACCTTGCCACCTATGGTTGTTTTCAAAGCAATCAGGGCGGAAAACTGGCTGCACCACTATGGTGGGGTGGATCATCCCGGTGCGGAAAAAATCAAACAGCAACTTCTGCGGGCGTTTTACCCTGACGAAGATCTCTGGAAACAAAAAGTCTGGGAGCAGGGAAGGTTGGTGGTAGAGCAGGCGTTAGCTAATCTTCAGGTAGAGACCCCATAGCTTTTTGCCGGGTAGCTCATTTCTCCTCGGGTATCTTGAAAATCACATGCACCCCACTCAAACTTTCCAGCTCGGCCCGGTTGACGGATTCAGCGTTACCGATGACTCCGATGATGGTGCGGTTGGCACCGGTTGACTGATGAAAGTCGAAGTCGTGATCAACCAGATACTGTTTCACTTGCCGCAACTGTTCCTCGCCGGCTCCCTTTTTCATAACAATTAACATCTTCAGATACCTTTCGTGCGAATGCGCTCAAGGCGACGCGATTCGTCAATAACACGTTCAAAGAGGCGGACTATGGCGTCGTTTTCCAGCGGTCCGGGATTGTTGTTTGACATGGCCTCAAAAATACGTTTCTCGCGCTCCGGGTCGTAGACCGCGATGGCATGCTCTTTTTTGATTTCGCCGATCTTCAGGGCCAGCGATGCGCGTTCATTGAAGATACGCAATAATTCGCTGTCGAGCCGGTTGATCTCTTTACGGTAATCATCAATTGTCACAATGTTCTCCAGACAGCCTGCTAGAAGGTTACTAGAAAGTTTTTCGGATCAGGGTGTCGTGTTTAAAGTGAATGTCGTCTCTTTCAAGGTAGTTGATGTTGTAATGCAGGCCGCGGCTTTCCTTGCGGCGGAGAGCGCAACGGATGATCAATTCTGCGACTGTGGTAATGTTGCGCAACTCAATCAGGTCGGAGGTGATCAGGAAATCCCAGTAATAATCAGTAATCTCCTCCTGGATCATCTGAACGCGTCGTAGAGCCCTGACAAGGCGTTTGTCGGAGCGGACGATACCGACATAGTTGCACATACAGAGACGGATTTCGTCCCAGTTGTGGGCTACAACGACTTCTTCATCGCTGTCCTTGGCACTTCCCGTGTCCCAGGGCTCAACGGTCGGGCAGGGCGGGATGGCTTGCTGGACAAGTGCCAGAGAACGTTCTGCCGCTCGCTTGGCGAAAACTACACCCTCGAGCAGACTGTTGCTGGCCAACCTGTTGGCACCATGCAGGCCGCTACAGGCGACTTCACCAATAGCAAAAAGATGATTGATGTCAGTCTCGCCCCAGGAATCGGCTTTGACTCCACCACACAGGTAATGGGCTGCCGATACAACCGGAATCGGTTCTTTGGTCATGTCGATGCCGTAAGAAAGACATGTTTCGTAGATATGTGGAAAACGATCCTTGATGTAGTCGGCTGTCTTATGGGTTATGTCGAGGAAAACGCAGTCGTCACCATGTATTTTCATCTCATTATCAATCGCCCGGGCGACGATGTCACGCGGGGCAAGATCTTTCAGCGGATGATAGCTTTCCATGAAAGCGGTGCCGTCACTGCGCTTTAAGATAGCGCCTTCGCCTCGCACAGCTTCCGAAATAAGAAAACTTTTGGCTTGCGGATGATAAAGGGTGGTGGGATGGAACTGCATAAATTCCATGTTGGCGATGGTTGCGCCGGCACGATATGCCATGGCGATGCCGTCGCCTGTCGCGATATCAGGATTGCAGGTGTAAAAGTAAACTTTTCCGGCTCCTCCAGTAGCTAATACAGTGATCGGGGCATCGAAGACATTAACCTGATCGTTCTCCCGGTTGAGAACATAGGCACCCAGGCAACGATCGGACTTGAGGCGACGTCTGGTCACCTTGGCTTCTGTAATCAAGTCAACAGCAACATGGTTTTCGTAAACAGTGATGTTGGGATGTGCTTGTACCGCATCAACCAGGGCTCGTTCGATCTCCTTGCCGGTTTCATCCTTGGAGTGGTAGATGCGACGCTGGCTATGCCCGCCTTCCCGGGTCAGGTCGTAGGATTGATCTTGCTTGCGGGAGAATTTGACCCCCCAGTTGATCAGATCCTCAATGGCTGCCGGACCGTTCTCAACCACCATGCGGACAATGTCTTCGTCCGGAAGCCAGGCTCCTGCTTCCATGGTATCCTGCATGTGCTGTTCAAAGGAGTCATTTATAGTGGCTACAGCTGCGATACCGCCCTGGGCGAGCCTTGTGGCGGTCGTCGCGATCTCCTTTTTGGTGACCAGTGAGACCTGACCATGCTCAGCTACTGTCAGTGCGTAGCTGAGGCCGGCAATCCCGCTGCCTATAATGAGAAAGTCAGAAGTGATTTTCATGTAGATTAATGGCCTGTCGTTTGCAGTAGTCTATGTCACCATAATTGAAGCGTGAAGTTACAAAGATCTTATTATCTGAGTGACCAGTTTCTCTGTCAAGACCTAAACTGGTTGAAATACAGCGCTTTTTCAGATATAAAGTTAATGTATAAGGTGAACATTGATGACTTTTACACTGAAAATACTGTTTGGCACAGTACTGATTTTACCATTTTTTGTCGGTATTTCACCTGCTGATGCTGACATTTATCGGTACGTGGATGCCAGTGGCTGTGTGCATTTTACCGATACTCCGACTCATGGACGGTGGAATATGTACCGCAAGGAAGTCCCTTCTGCCGGGGCCGGGCATCGTTCTTATCTCGACATCATCCGCTATCACGCCAACTCTTATCGCCTTGAAGAAGCCTTGGTCAAAGCTGTGATAAAAGTGGAGAGCGATTATCAACCACGCATAGTTTCCAAAAAAGGAGCTCAGGGGCTGATGCAGTTAATCCCTGAAACGGCAAGATCTCTCAAAGTGAACAATCCTTTTGATCCCTCCGAAAATATCCGTGGTGGCAGTGAATATTTGCGACGGATGCTTGATCTCTTTGATAATGATATCGAGTTGGCACTTGCCGCTTATAACTCTGGCCCAAACACGGTAAAACGCTACGGTGGCATTCCTCCCTATAATGAGACCCGTAACTATGTCAAAAAGGTCAAACACTACCTCGACTATTATCGTCAGTCAGGTGACACCCTGCTATGAACCTGCGTAGTGGCCTGCTAAATCTACCAAATATCCTGACCCTTGCACGTGTTGCTGCTGTACCGGTTGTGATGGTCCTTATGCTCTCTGATTCACGTACCTCCGGTATGTGGGCTGCGTCGATTTTC
>JAUWTX010000247.1 GCA_030614505.1 Desulfuromonadales bacterium | reverse complement strand
GGCAGCTACGAAATTTCCGCGGATAAAGGCGATACGAGCAAGTTCGTTAAGCGCATCTACCTGACCCAGCGGTTCACTTGCCCGTCGGTATGATGCCAGAGAGTCATGCGCCCTGAACTCGGCATTTTTCATGTCACCTATTGCAGAATACGTCTTTGATAATACAATGAGAACGCGACCGAAGCGCCGGTTGAAGGGAAAACCGGCAAGAATCTTTCGGCTGCGAAGACCCGTTTTCAAGGCCTCGCGGTAGTCCCCGCCAATGAAACATCCATATGCATATAGTGCAAGGTACAGTCCGAGATCAAGCGTACTTGAGGAAAAGTCGTTTTCCGTCAAGCAGCCCAACTCTCGTCTGGCCAAATCATGCTTGCGTTGTCGAAAAAGCTCCTCTATTGACAACAGGCGGTTATCAAAATCGAGCTCTTGTGAGGAAGTTCGCATAAGCACCTACTTGTGCCTTTTCAATGCAATTTAGTTCATCTTGCCACAGATTATGGTTTCCGCGAAATCGCCACCCGCGGGTTCGTCCAGTAATCCCTTTGTCTATCCCTGGCCGGTTGTCTGGTAATATACCTGATACAACCAATACCACCACAAAGGCGAACTGGCAGTTATAGCTTCACCATCCTCATCATAGCCAATGGTGTCCGGCGGGGGATCACTTGGCTGAAATGGCTCGCCACCACCATCAGCATCCCATGGATGCTCGGCAGAGATAACTGGAGCGGAGACCATACATGCAACGGCGAGAGCCAACAGCATCAGTACAACTGTTACACATCTGCCCTTCATGGACCTAACCTCCTTAATAGAGTAAAACAAGAGACTGTGCAATTGGCGGTGCGTTGTCCACTACCTCGGGACCCACCGCACGGCGCATACTTTGTCATCTGAAGTTTAGCTAATCTATATACCCTTGTCAAGGAATATCTTAACAAACGCAAGACTTGCGTCTGCACTCATTTACAACAGCTTACGGTCTTCTCAGCACCCTGACTTTTTTTATCCGCTGACCTTCACATCGCATTATCTCGAATTCGATCCCATAACACTTGACCTTGCTCCCCTCTTCCGGAACCGACCCTACAAGGTCATAGATTAGTCCTCCGACCGTATCGTTGTCTTCCTGCTCGTAGTCTATATCCAGATTCCTCTGGAGTTCATCAACGGGCAGCGAGGCATCAACCAGATACCTGCCATCCGAGAGTTTCATGAACATTACTTCTTCTGAGTCATACTCGTCTTGAATCTCACCGACTATTTCTTCGAGAATGTCCTCAAGAGTAACCAATCCGGAGACCCCACCATATTCATCGACGACAACCGCGATGTGCAGTTTTTTGATTCTAAATTCGCGCAGCAACTCGCCTATGACCTTTGACTCCGGCACAAAAAACGGTTTTCGCAGGTAACGGCCCATCACGAACTCTTCACCTGGCTTCGGCATTTTGTTGAAGATGTCTTTGACATAGAGAATGCCGACAATCTTGTCAATAGACTCCTGAAACACAGGATAGCGGGAATGACCGTCGAGGCGTATGATCTCCTGGATTTTGTTAAATCCCTCAGTCATCTCGATAGCGGTAATGTCAATGCGTGGAGACATGATTTCGCGAACTACCGTCTGATCCAGAAGAAAGATGTGGCCGATCATTTCCTTTTCGTCGGCCTCAATAATCGCTTCGCTGATCCCCGCCTGTTCAGCCAGAGTCTCAATTGCCCGCTCTACGATTTCTTCCTTTTCCTCCTCAGTAATCTCATTCTCGACTTTCACTTTCCTGAGTGCCCTTCGGTAAAGCAGAACAATCGGGAAAAATATGCGATACAACAAGGAGATCAGCCAAAGGTATCGTGTCATTTGCTCATTGATGGCCTTGCGGGAAGAACGCCGAGGGAAATACTCTACGACAGCAATGTGGAGCAGCCAGACTATCAGCAATGCAACAGGAATGACGATCTTGTCACTGCCACCGAAGGAGGCCGTCGATCGACTGAGTACCAAGGTTATCACGCCAGTATTTAGAATCAATACGAAAGCCTTATAGACCGCCGCAATCTGAACAAAGGCACGAGGGTCATCGGCCAGCTTCCTTAGAAACTCGCGCTTGCGGCGGGATGCCCCTGCCAGAAGTGTGTCAACCTCTTCAGGGTCAATGTATACTGCAAGAGAGTATAGCGAGACAACGTAGGCAGTGAGAAAGCCAGCCGTCACGATCGCAACGCAGAGCAGTATCAGCATGATGGCATCGCCCCCATGCAGCTTAGAAAGTAATCCTCGCGCTTATGCATCGCCGCAGCATCACTGCCTTTTTCATGGTCATAGCCGAACAGATGAAGCAACCCGTGGCATGACAGTCTCAAATACTCTCGTAGCAAACTGTGACCGGCTTTTTTTGCTTGTCTCGCGGCGATTGGAAC
This sequence comes from Desulfuromonadales bacterium, assembly GCA_030614505.1. Taxonomy (GTDB): domain Bacteria; phylum Desulfobacterota; class Desulfuromonadia; order Desulfuromonadales; family BM103; genus M0040. Next base: position 1,401 of record JAUWTX010000247.1, on the reverse strand, counting down.
AGAGATGTAGATTTCTCCAAAGATGTTGCCGGCATCGGCTGGTGATTCAATATTAAATGAAAGGACATCGGTTGACTGGCTCTTCCCTCGAAACTCCCGATTGAGACTGCGCATTCGTCTGTCGGTAGTGAATATTAGGTTAACTTCGGATTGCCAGTCAGGATCGGCTTCTTCTTCAAAGATCAGAGAGAATAACCTGCGGATTTTTTTCACCGGGAGCCTGCTGCCGGATTCGCCGAAAACCAGAAGCTTCATAAAGCCTCTGCCCTGTCCTGTTTGGGGTACTCGACTCGATGGTGAAATGCTGCGACGAGCATTTGTCCAAAGGCGCGCCTTATCCTGGCAAGGTCCTTGAGAGTCAGCGAACATTCCTCCAACTCCCCAGATTGAAAACGATCATTGATGATACGCTGAATAAGATTGTCAATACGAGCAGGTTTGGGATCATCCAGTGTGCGGCTTGCCGCCTCAACAGCGTCGGCCAGCATAGAGATTCCCGTCTCTCGTGTCTGTGGTTTTGGACCTGGGTAACGGAATTTATCCACCGAGGAAGCATCTTCTCCCTGTTCCATGGCTCGATTGTAAAAATAAGTCATGACCATTGTGCCATGATGTTCCTCAATAAAGTTCAGGACATCATCCGGAATGTCAGCTTCTTCACCGAGCATTCTCCCCTTCTTGACGTGAGAGGTCAGAATAAGGGCCGACATGGACGGTGTCAGCGAATCATGTTTTGATTTCACACTCAGCTGGTTTTCGACAAAGTACTCTGGTATCTCGATCTTGCCGATATCGTGATAGTAAGCTCCCACACGGGCCAGCAGAGAGTTGCCGCCAATAGCTTTGGCTGCTCCTTCGCTCAGATTGCCGACGATAATCGAATGGTGATACGTTCCCGGTGCCTCGATAGCGAGTCTTTTCAGCAAGGGATGGTTCAGGTCGGACAACTCCAGCAGAGTGATATCGGTGGTGATTCCGAACAACGACTCGAAGACGGGGAGAATTCCGAGAGTGAGAATAACCGCCAGAAGCCAGACCAGCACTGCCAGAGACAATTCCGTACAGAGTTCGGATGAAGGTGTGAGTTTGAGATTCTCGACAACCAGCATCAGAGCAACCAGTGCCAGAACTACGTAGAAACCTATGCGGTAAAAATCTGAACGTTTCCTGACTCTTCGGGAAGAAAAACAGGCCACAAAACCGACGACGGTGCAGAGAAGAGTAAGCGAAAAACTAAACCGATGCATCAACCCGACCAGCAGTGCAAGGATAATCGTTGCCAGAATCCCTACCTCGGCATCGAAGAGAACCGTCACCATAATTGGCAACACCGCAAGCGGGAAAATATAGATTGAGTTTACCCCCAGCCTGACGCTGAACTGATCCACCAGATAAACCAGG
>JAUWTX010000047.1 GCA_030614505.1 Desulfuromonadales bacterium | reverse complement strand
TGCTGTTTAATGGTTTCTTTGTCCATTTTCTTGTCAGCCGGGAAATCAGTGTAACTGGTGGTAGCATTAACACCGGCTGTCGTAAACTGGCGAGCAAAAGCATCTTCGAAAATACGTTGATTAACCTTTGATTTGGCAAGGCCTATGATATAAACGTTCTCGATCTGACCTTTATAATCATCACTCGACCAGGAACCACTCATAGTCGTGCTGGAACAGGCGACTACAAGCAATCCAACCATGGTCAGCGCCAGTAATTGCAAACATCTCTTCATCGGTTTTTCCTCCTCATCTACTACGTGTTGTGTCAATGATAAAATGACGTAATACAGCGCCGTTATTTTTTGTGCCAGCAAGGCATGTCTTGAGTTGCATAGTTGTAATTACGCAGCTTAAGACATAACGAAGCTGGCGCGGAAAAGAACAAGTTGTATGCGTCAGTTTGTCGTTGACGCGACACTAGTGATTGCGACTAACGACATAATCCGCCAGTCTGACCAAGGCTTCCTTGGCCGGGCACTCAGCAAATGCAACAAGATGACTCTTGGCTGATTCAACCAGGATTTTTGCTTTTTTCTGAGTGTAACCAATACCGTCATAGGAATGGATCAGAGCAACAACATACTGCAGATCTTCATCAGGCAGGACTTCCTGCTCAACAATAGCAGTAACCTTCTCATGTTCCTCAGCGGTGCAATGTCTCAATGCATGAATCAGAGGAAGCGTGACTTTGCCTTCCAGCAGATCATGACCACATTCCTTACCGAATTCGCTCTGGTCGGCAACATAATCAAGGGCGTCATCCATGAACTGGAAGGCAATGCCGAGATCCATGCCGAAGGCCGCTAAAGCCTCTTCATCTTCGACAGAGCAACCACCCAGGATCGCCCCGCAACGGCTCGCGGCCGATAGCAGTACTGCCGTCTTGTTCTGGACGACTTCGATATAATGCTCTTCTTGAAGTTCAACATCACTTGTGCTGATCAGCTGCAGCACCTCTCCTTCAGCCATCTGGGTAGTGGCATCAGCGAGAGATTTAAGAACATCCAGGTTACCGGCACGCACCATGATAGAGAACGACTTGGCAAAGAGAAAATCACCTACCAGCACACTGGCCTCGTTTCCCCAAACGGCATTAGCGGAATCCTGGCCTCGGCGCAAGACAGCGCTGTCGACAACATCATCATGCAACAGAGTCGCCGTATGGATGAACTCAACGACACTGGCCAAGCCAATATGGGCGTCACCCTGATAGCCGGCGAGCCTGGCACTTAGCAACAGCATCATCGGGCGTACGCGCTTGCCGCCGCTGGCCAGCACATATTCGCCGACCTTGCGGATCAACGGCACGCGCGAGGTCAGATCCTCACGGAACTGCGCTTCGACACGACGAATCTCGTCGTTTAAGAGATTGAGTATAAAATCCATAATTATGGGGAATCCGGTAGGAAAATTATCGCTTATCCTAATGAATTCTCACGAAGTATGTCAAAGCTTTTTTGTTTAATCTGAAAGCAGCAGAGAAACCGAGAGGCGTGCGCCCCCCAGGGGGGCCTGATGAACGTAAATTTCCCCGCCCTGCGCCTCGACCAGCTTGCGACAGAGAGGCAGACCAAGACCGGTTCCTTCTCCACGAGCCTTGGTCGAAAAGAATGGCTGGAAAACTTTCTCACGATCTGTCTCAGGAATTCCCGGGCCGCTGTCATCAACATGAATGAGAGCATATCCAGATTCATCTTTCAGAGAGACGTGAATCTGTCCGCTTCCCCGAAGTACCTGAGCGGCATTCAGCAATATATTGATCATGACCTGACGCAGTTGATCGGCATCACCTGTCACATATAAATCCTCCGAGGAATAATCAGTCTTCAGCTCAAGCTCCTTGAAAAGCATCTGCGGCCGCAAAGAGGCCACTGTTTCCTCGATCAGTTGATTGAGATCAACCCGATCATGATGTCCTTCAGGAGAACGCGCAAAGCCGAGCAGACCACCAGTAATACGTTTACAGCGCCGGCACTCATCGATGATTGCGGCGACATCGTCGCGTAGCGGGTCATCCTCTTTCATGTCTTCCAGAAGTAGTTCTGCATGACCGAGGATAATACCGACCGGGTTGTCAATCTCATGGGAAACCCCTGCGGCTAATTGACCAATAGCAGCAAGACGCTCACTGCGCAACAGTTGCTCCTGCATCGACTGCATATGCTCATTGGCCGTACTCAAGGCTTCGTTCTTGCGGGTCAGCTCAGCACGATTGATAGCCAGACTTTCGGCCATATCATTGAAGGCCTGTGCCAATGTACCAAGTTCATCGCGACTCTCTGCAACAATTCTGGTCTCCAGTTCCCCCCGGGCCAGAGAACGGGCGCCATCAGTCAGGCTGGCAATCGGCCGGGTGATCCGCCTGGCAACCAGGCTGACCATCACCAGACAGCCAAAGAGTGCGACTATGGCAATCATGACAAAATGCTTGCGTGACTCCTGCATGCGTGCATCGATCGAATCGTAAGAGATCAGGTAACGGACCGAGACAACCTGTTGACCGGTCGGCCCAAAAGCCGGTTCGATCAAATCCAGCAGGCGTCTGCCGTCAGGCAATTTATGCGTGATCATGGTTGTGCGCTCAGCGGCCAGGCGTGCGGAAAGATCTTCGCTGTCAAAAGGCCGCAGGTTCAAAGCGGGGAAATCCTCAAAGACATTTGACAGGTAAAGCCGACGGCCACTGGCCGACACCAATGAGAACTGGACCAGGTCACGGTTTAAACCAAGGAATTCGTGCATATTGGCAATATCAGCCGGTTCGTCAGGCGGGAACGAGCCACGAAAACGCTTCAGCAATTCAGGGGTTGCCAATCTGGCAAAGGAAAGGCTCTGATTGAGCAAGTAATCCTCCCATGCCTGCCCCTGATTACGTTCCAGTACCATGAAGGTAACAACCAGCAATAAAGCAACGATGCCACCGGTGTACAACAGCAGTTTTTTTCCCAGACCGGTTCTCAAAACAAAAGACTCCTGAAAAAACTCTCCCATGAACTCACTGATCAAATCTCAGGTAATAATCATATTTTACCATCACAAATGGAAGTCCAATCGTAAAGAAATATTTTCCTGACGATTGTTGACAAGCTTAACAAGCTCAAGTATAAATAACACTGTTTTTGTCATATTTAATTAATCCTTGACAATTATATGCTCAGGATTAGACTTTAGAGCGAATTAATGTCCCTCAGGAGGTGTTATGGAGAACCAGACCTATAACTATGCCATTGTGCGCAGTTTCGTCACCTGGAGTATTATCTGGGGGCTGGTTGCGGTTTTGGTCGGAGTCATCGTCTCCTTCCAGATGGTCGACCCGGATCTTAATTTTCCACCTTACCTCACCTTCGGACGCCTCCGCCCGATTCACACCAATGCAGGAATTTACGGCTGGGGAATCGGCATGATCTTCGCGACCTTCCTCTATATGGTCCAGCGACTCTGCAAGGTTCCGCTCTGGAGCGATAAACTGGCAAAGTTCCAACTCTGGTTCTTCAATGCAACCATCATCGCCTCGGCAGTCACCCTGCTGCTAGGTTACACCACGTCCAAAGAATACCATGAGATGGAGTGGCCGATCGACGTCATGGTCGTTATCCTCTGGGTGGTTTTTGCCATCAACATCATCATGACCATTCTCAAGCGCAAAGATGAGCAGATGTATATCTCCCTCTGGTACATGATGGCAGCAATTATCGCTGTAGCAATCCTGTATATTGTCAACGCAGCAGCGGTTCCGGTGTCCCTCTTCAAGTCTTATTCGGCCTATGCCGGCACCAACGACGCCAACGTCGAGTGGTGGTTTGGCCATAATGCCGTAGCAATGGTCCTGACAGCACCGTTTCTGGCCATGTTCTATTACTTCCTGCCGAAATCAACCGGCGTACCGATCTACAGTCATCGCATGTCGATCATCGCCTTCTGGAGCCTGATCTTCATGTACCTCTGGACCGGCGCCCACCACCTGCTCTGGACCCCGGTGCCGGACTGGATTCAAACCCTGGCCATGGGCTTTTCAATCATGCTGATTGCACCTTCGTGGGGCAGTGTCTTCAACGGCTACCTGTCGATGAACGGCCAGTGGCATCAGATGCGCGAGAACTACCTGGTCAAGTTCCTGATTCTCGGCATCACCTTCTACGGCCTGCAGACCTTGCAGGGACCGATGCAGGCGATCCGAACCTTCTCGGCCTTCATTCATTATACGGACTGGGTGCCTGCCCACATCCATCTGGGAACTATGGGCTGGGTATCGATGATCTGCTTTGCCAGTATCTACTACCTCGTCCCGCGTATTTACGGTCGCGAACTCTACAGTATTCCTCTGGCCAACCTGCACTTCTGGCTGATTCTGGTTGGCCAGTTGACCTGGTCGATCTCTCTCTGGATCGCCGGAGTCCTGCAGGCTGGGATGTGGAACGCCATGAATTCTGACGGCAGTTTGACTTACACCTTCATGGAAACCATGGTTGAGATGTATCCCTACTGGTGGGCGCGTGCCTTCGGCGGAATGATCTACCTGGCAGGGCTCATCGTCTTTATCTACAATTTGTATAAGACAGCAAAAAAAGGTGGCGCAATTGCAGCGCAAGCCACTGTTGTAGAAGGGAGGGCCTGATCATGTGGGAAAGAAAACCTGTCCTACTCTGCGTTCTGGCTACAGTTGCCATCATGGTCGGCACCATCATCACCATGGTGCTGCCCTTTGCCTGGGTCAATACCGAGGCCGACCGGATTGAAGGCGTCACTCCCTATACCGCCCTGCAACAGGAAGGCCGCGACGTCTACATCCGTGATGGGTGCAACAACTGCCATACCCAGACTGTACGGCCACTGGTTCCAGAAGTTCTGCGCTACGGTGACTACTCCAAATCGGGCGAATTCGTCTATGACCGCCCCTTCCTCTGGGGATCAAAACGTACCGGCCCTGACCTAGCCCGCCTCGGCGGCAAGTATCCCGATGCCTGGCACTACAAGCATATGGAATCGCCACGATCGATGGTACCGAAGACCAATATGCCTGATTACGGCTGGCTGTCCGATAACCAGCTTGATCCACAAATGATCCAGCGCAAAATGGACGTCCTCGGCTTCCCCTACACGACAGAGGAAATCAAAGCTCTTGAAGGCAAGAACGAGATGGATGCCATGGTCGCCTATCTGCAGAAACTCGGTTCGGATATCCCCTGGCGGGAAGCAACGGAAACCACCATTGTTGGTGATCTGAAGAATCCCTTTATAGACGCTGGCCAAACGACTATCTCCGGCTGGGCCTCGCTTTATGTGGAAAACTGTGCTGCCTGTCATGGCCCGCAGATGGAAGGTGATATCGGCCCTGAATTGATCGGCGATGACTACGATGATGAGATCCTGTTTGAAATCATCTATACCGGCATTGCCGATGGCGGTATGCCGAGTTTCTCGAATCTCGGCACGGACAAAGTTTGGAAGTTGACTAACTACATCAGGCATTACAAAACAGACGGGAGCCAATAGTATGGACCTGGCTTCCATCGTCTACCTTGGTGTCACTTTCGGCATGTTCGTGATCTTTGTCCTGATCGTGATCCGGACCTACAGCAAGAAACGGAAGGACGAAGGGGAAATCGCCAAATACCAGATGCTGGATGACGATTAATCTGCCTCTACCCGGAAACCACTTGTCTTTTGTCAAAAGGATATTCACATGAGCACAACAGATCCTCACCACGAAGAACACGCAGACGGCATCGTCGAAGATCGTGAGCAAGCACCACCAGTCTATTTCACTGTTCTCTTCTACGGTCTGATCATCTGGGCAGTGGCTTTCATGTCATTCTACCTGCTTTCCGGTTGGAGTTCGGATGCTGAGTTTCAGGAGAAGATGGCGGCCCACAAAGGTGAGTCACCGGCACAACAGCAAGCCGCCACTCCAACTCCCTCGGCTCTAACTCCAGATGCGCCTGCTCCTGCCCCGGCAGCAACGGCTGCGACAGAGATGAGTGGCCAGGCGCTGTTTGCAAAACATTGCGCTGGCTGTCACGGTGCGGAAGGTAAAGGTGCTTTTGGCCCGGATCTCTCAGCGGACTATCAATACGGCAAAACAGAAATGGCCGCACAGGAAAGCATCTCTTCCGGACGGCCTGGCAACATGCCGGCCTTCGGCCAAAAGCTCTCTCCTGAAGAGATAAAGGCATTAACAGACTTTATTCTGAACCTTTGATCTTTTGCTTTTAGGGACTGTCCCCGCAGTTAAGGGGACTGTCCCTGCCTTTAACCTTAAATTATGTATACGCTGTTCAACCCGGGGACAGCCCCGTGGGAAACCGGGACAGTCCCCTAACATGACTGAAACATCCTGCCCAGGAAGCCCCACCCTCCTCTCACCCTGGCGCCGCCGCTGCCAGTGGGGTGCAACCCTCCTGTTGTTACTGATTCCCTGGTTTCACGCCGGTGGCAACAGCCTGCTTCGAATCGACATTCCTAACCTCAGATTGTACTTTTTCGGGCAAACACTTCGCATTGAAGAACTCTACCTGGTTCTTATCTTCAGTCTGCTTCTGACTCTCGGGTTTCTCCTGATGACCATGATACTGGGTCGAGTCTGGTGCGGATGGCTCTGTCCGCAAACAACCTTGTCGGATCTGGCAGAATGGTTCGCAGTTCGTCTGGGGTTGCAGAAAAAGAAAAACCAACTAAAAGAACGTTCAGTACAAAAGTTTGTATTGCAACTCACCTACCTGTTCCTGGCATTTCTGGTTTCAGCGAATCTGCTCTGGTATTTCATCGAACCTCGAGACTTTTTTGCCAAACTGGCCTCGGGACAATTACACTATGCAACCTGGATCAGCCTGCTGTTGGTTGCCCTGGTCATCTATCTCGACCTGGCCTTGATCCGCCGTCTGATGTGCAGCGATTTCTGTCCCTACGGACGCTTCCAGACAACTCTCGCAGACCAGTCAACTCTGACCCTGCACCTGCCATCTGAAGAACTGGATCGCTGTATCGAATGTAATTCTTGTGTACGCGTCTGTCCTATGGAGATTGATATTCGTCGCGGCTACCAGATTGAATGCATCAACTGCGGCCGCTGCCTCGATGCCTGTCGTCAGGTTATGACCAAACGCAATCAACCGGGGTTGATCAGGTATACTTTTGGAACTACAGGAGAAGGCGTCAAGACACTGCTGAACCTGCGTACTTTGCTCTTGAGTCTGGCAACTGTAGTGATGATCGCCATTCTGATATTTGCCGTTTACCAACGCCCGTCAGCATCGCTGAAGATCTCGGTCTCACACACGGTGGCAAATCGGATCCTCAAGGACGGCAATCGCGCGACCTTTTTTAACGCCTGGGTGAACAACCGCAGTAGCAAAAAGGCAATCTACCGCATTGAGGCGCGGCAAACAGACAACGGCAACCCATTCGTGTTAAAAGGACAAACTAGAAGGCTTGTGCTTGAGGCTGGAGAGAACCTCCGTATTGATTTTGTTTTAGTGACACCTGTTCCAAAAGACAAAATAGAGGTAGAATTTATTCTACTGAACCAAACCAGCGATGAACTGGCGATTACAGCTGCATATATCAAGTAGGCAGGAACGTTGGAGCGCTGACTTTAATGAAAAACTTCTACCCCATGCTCATTCTGCTGCTACTCGGTAGCTTTCTCTGCTTTTCCGTATGGTCAGCTATGCGGGCTGTCAACCTTGGGCCACAGATAGCCGATGCCGATTACTATAGCAAAGGATTGAAATACAGCTCCACACTGGTAGAAAAGCGAGCCGCAGTTGTACTCGGCTGGACCGTGTCAACCCGGTTAGTGGGACGCACTCTGGTGTTTCACCTGAGTGACAAGAGGAAACAGCCAGTCAGGGCGGCAAAAGGGACCCTCCTCCTGTACCTACCGGAGTCTGCATCAAGCATTCGCTTTCCGCTCCAGGAAGTCGATGCGGGTGTTTATCAATTGAACCTGACTGCCGGCATGACCGGAGAAATGACCGCCCGCCTTGAATTTGAACGCGATGGTGCCCGTCTCAACCGACAACTCCTGCTGAATCTCTAATCCGATGAACGATATCGACACCTGCATCCACTGTAATCTGCCGATTCCGCCGTCCGATCTGGTCATCGATGAGATTGACGGCAAGGAGCTGCGCTTCTGCTGCCACGGTTGCCAGGGGGTCTACCGGATCATTAACGGTGCCGGTTTAAACAACTTTTACCAACGTCGAGACTGGTCCGAGCAAGGCGTACCGGCGGGTGTCTTTGAAGCCGAGTTCGATGAAAGCATGCTCGCCGGTCATGTCATCAACCACAGTGAAGAATCAGCCGAAATATCCCTTATTATCGAAGGCATTCGTTGTGCCTCATGCGTCTGGCTGCTGGAGAAACTGCTCAGCAAAGAGCAGGGTATTGATACCATCCGTGTCAACTACGGAACCCACCGGGCACAAGTCAGATTCAATCCGCAGAAAACATCACCGACAAAGATATTCGCAACCATCAGCCGTCTCGGCTACCTGCCCCACCCCTTCACTTCCGGAGCAGCACAACAGGCGGCAGCACGAGAGCAGCGCTCTCTGCTGATCCGTTTCGGAACTGCAGCGTTCCTCTCCATGCAATTGATGGGCTTCTCTTTTGCTCTTTACGGTGGTTATTTCCACGGTATTGATCCAGCCACCCGACAGATAATCCAATACTTTGCTGCAGCAGTAACAACTCCGGTAGTCTTCTATTCCGGATGGCCGTTCCTTGCCGGTGCCTGGCGAAGTTTGAAAAACCGAGCGCCGAGCATGGACCTTCTGATCTCCCTGGGAGTACTGACGGCCTATAGTTACAGCCTTTATGCTCTGGTTGTCGGTGGAGAAGTCTATTTTGATACAGCAGCAATGATTATCACCCTGATCCTGCTCGGCCGTCTTTTCGAAGGCTCTGCTCGCAACCGCTCTATTTCCGGTATCGACAGGCTGCTACAACTTGCTCCTGATTCGGCCAACCGGATTGTTGGAGAGGAGATTCATGCTGTTGCCAGTGCCAGCCTGTCACCTGGAGATCTCATCCTGGTCCGTCCCGGTGAACGCATTCCGGTTGATTGCTGGATAACAACGGGAGAAACTGAAGTAGACGAAGCAACGATTACCGGCGAACCGATGCCGGTTCTGCGTCAACCGGGTGATCGAGTATCGGCCGGCACATTGAATCTTACTACCTCGATCAAACTCAAGGTGGAACGGGTTGCTGCGGAATCCTTTGTCGCTCGCATGGCACGTATGGTCGAGGAGGCACAAAATCGCAAAGCCCCGATCCAGTCGTTGGCTGACAGGGTCGCTACCATCTTTGTTCCACTCGTCATTCTGGTTGCGGCTGCCACCTGGATTTTCTGGTCATCCAGCAATGTCCCACACACAGAGGCTCTGCTTAACGCCGTATCGGTTCTGATCGTCGCCTGCCCATGTGCTCTCGGTTTGGCGACACCAACGGCCGTTCTCGTGGCATCAGGGAACGCTGCCGCCCGTGGTATTCTGTTTCGAGGCGGCGATATTCTTGAAATGACAGGGCGGATCAATCTGGTTGCCTTCGACAAAACCGGTACCCTGACTCTCGGCAAACCGACAATCGAACAAATTATCCCCGCATCTGGTCAGAGTGCTGAAAAATTATTGCGACTTGCCTGTCGGGTAGAGAGTGGATCAAATCATCCGATTGCTCTTGGCATCATAGCCAAGGCTAAAGAGGAAGGAATCGTACAGGAGGCCTCGGAATCGATTGAAACAGTTCCCGGACGGGGTTTGAGAACGGCCAGTGATGACGGAGAAATCCTGGTGGGTAGTCGCAGCTTTCTCATTGAGAACAACATTGAGATTCCCATTATTGAATCAGAAAACTTAACCGAGGTCTATGTGAGTCTTGGCGGCTCATGGTGTGGCATCCTGCTGATTCATGATCCGTTACGAGAGAACGCTGTCCAAGCTGTCGCCAGACTGCAAGCGTTTGGCCTGCAAACGGTCTTGCTGACCGGTGACCGCCCCGAAGCAGCAAATCAGATCAGCGCCGCATTGGCCATTACCAACTACCGGGCCAACCTGAGTCCCGCTGACAAGGCCGCGTGGATCAATGATAAGCAGCTGTCTGGTTTGAAAATTATGATGGTTGGCGACGGCATCAATGATGCCCCGGCGCTCTCTTCGGCCGACGTCGGCTGTGCCATGGCCGGCGGCACCGATATTGCCCTGGAAACATCAGACCTGGTCCTGACCAAAACTGATCTCAGCCGTCTTTATGAGGCCATTTTTATCGCCCGCAAGACGTTACAGGTTATCAAACAAAATCTTTTCTGGGCGTTTACCTACAACTTCATCACCATTCCTCTGGCAGCAAGCGGCCAGCTGGCTCCGGTCTGGGCAGCCGTGACCATGGCAAGTAGTTCCGTACTGGTCGTTGGCAATTCGCTCCGGCTTGGCCGACTGATCCGTCGTACCCTTTCCAATAGCAAACAATCGGCTATTGCCAAACAACCTACCAGCAGTTAAGATTCTCAAATGTTTAAGTCAACAGTCATACTTATTCTGCTCTCACTCTGCATTGGCACCGGTGCCTGGCTGTTCTTTATCTGGACAGTCAAGCGTGGTGATTT
>JAUWTX010000070.1 GCA_030614505.1 Desulfuromonadales bacterium | reverse complement strand
GCCAGAATCAATGCTACATTTTTCATGTCATCCTCCTTATATCATCGAAAGTTTTAACAAACAGACCGTTCTGTTTGTTTCGTTAAGTAAAGGAAACCATAGGATCTTGTGATTGTCAACCATTTTGGTCATGTTTTTTTGAAAAAAAGCCCCGCAGTCAGGAGGTAACTGCGGGGCAAAGGGTTTCCAGCTTTTTTCAGGAGGTAAAACTATGGAGAAAACTTGTTACGTTGAAGATAGTTTACCGATTTAGTTATGTTTGTCAAGAGGGGAAGTTTATTCTGGGGAATTTATTTGACTTGGTCAACCCACAGACGTCGATCTTAACCCGCAGAACTTGAAGTTCCATGACTTGAGCCGTGTCTTTTCAGCTTTTCTGCAATTGCTCCGCCACGGATTTGACCTCGGCGCGGATCTGCTCCGGCAGATCGCCTTGTCCCATCAGCAGCTCGACCTGCTCAGCTGCTTCTTTGCGCCAACCCTTGGCCAGGTAGACTTGGGAGATACGTAGCAGCCAGCGGGGATTGTCACGTTCCTGGCGCATGGCACCCTTGAATGATTCCAACGCCTGGTTGAGATTCTGCTCGCGACGCAACCAGAATTCTGCCAGCAGCGGATGAGCCCCGCCGCCACATCCTCCGGTTGGCATGCGCATCAGCATTGCTTCCGTTTCATCGAAACGTTCCTTCTGCTCCAGAAGTTGGGAGCAGAGGACGATCAGACTCGGGTCCTCGATCCCTTCATCCAGGGCCTTCAGTCCGGCAGTCAGGGCCGGTTCCATTTCTCTGCGTTGGGCGTGCTGTTTCGCCAATTGGCCCCAGCAGTAGCCGACGAAACGTTCTGCAGCAATGCTCTGCTTGAGCAAGTTTTCCAGCTCATTGATATGTTTGCCGGCGAGCAGAACTTCGTTCAGGGTGTCGAAGGCCGGGAACAGGTCCGGTTCGATTGTCAGCGCGGCCTGTAGATCGTGTTGGGCTTTTTTGTGCTGACCGCTACGGGCCGATAGTGAACCACGTTCAAAGAGGAAAAGGGCGTTGCGTTCTGCTTCAGGAACTTTCGAGAGAAGCTCCATAGCCTGCTCCTCTTTTCCATCCTGAGATGCCAGCCAGGCTTGCCGGAACTCCACACCCGCAGTCATGTAGCGCTCCGCCATTTCAGGTGGCATGGTGGCCAGGAGCAGTTCCATTCGAGTCTCTTCATCGAGATTCATTTCCTCAGAAGCGATAACTGGACCCGTCGCAGTTGTGCAGCTGTTGTTGCACCCAGCGTGAACTGCCGGACCGTCATCGTCCACCGTGATCTCCTGTGGCAGTTCGCCGCGATCCAGAGATGCAAGTGCTTGTGCCGCGCGCTCACACAAATCAGCGGAGCGGGCTTGCTCGATGGCTAGCTGGTAATCTTCACGGGCTCGAAGCAGGTTGCCAGATTTATGTGCCCAGGCACCCTCTTCGAGGTTGACAGTCGCCAAGGCGTCGCCGGCTTCATTTTCCCATTTGGTGACTTCTGACTGGAGGCCTTCATCCAGATTGGTTCGATCAACCCTTTTTGCCACACTCAATAGTCCTGCCCACTCCTGCTGGGTGTAGAGTTGGCGCATTTCTTCGACAGGGTCTTTCTTGGTGAACATTTTCTTTAAAAAACTCATGGCTTTTTGCCTCTCTCGGTGGTTTTGTTGCGTAATTGAACCTCTTTGAGGTACAAGAGTCAACCTTAAGATAAAGGCAGATTTGATTTTTAGCTGAGTTGTCTCTCATCGTGCATTTCTTGCCACCAGACAAGAGATGCGGTATAAGCCGTTATTCTCTTAATACTTTAAAACGGGACAATAAACATGAGCGAAGATACCAAGAAAATCATTTATTCGATGGTCGGCGTCAACAAGAGCTACAATAAAAAGCCAATTATCAAGGATATCTCCATTTCCTATTTCTATGGCGCCAAGATTGGCGTGCTTGGCCTCAACGGTTCCGGTAAATCGACCCTGCTCAAGATCATGGCCGGGGTTGACAATGAGTTCAACGGCGAGACGATGCTCTCCGATGGTTACACTGTCGGCTTCCTCGAGCAGGAGCCGCTGATCGATTGCGCCAAGACTGTTCGTGAAGTGGTTGAGGAGGGTGTTCAGGAGACTGTTGATCTGCTCAGGGAGTTCGAAGAGATCAACGACGCGTTTGCCGATCCCGATGTCGACATGGAGAAGCTCTGCGATCGCCAAGCCGTGGTGCAGGACAAGCTCGATGCCCTCGACGCCTGGGAACTTGATTCGCGCCTTGACCTGGCCATGGACGCCCTGCGCTGTCCTCCAGGGGAGACTAAGGTTGAAGTCCTGTCCGGTGGAGAGAAGCGTCGCGTGGCTCTCTGTCGTTTGCTGCTGCAGAAACCCGACATCCTGTTGCTCGACGAGCCGACCAATCATCTTGACGCCGAAACTGTTGGCTGGCTGGAGCAGCACCTGCAACGTTACGCAGGCACCATTATTGCTGTTACTCACGATCGCTACTTCCTCGACAACGTCGCCGGCTGGATTCTCGAACTCGATCGTGGTCACGGCATCCCCTGGAAGGGCAACTATTCGAGTTGGCTGGAGCAGAAGGCTGAGCGTTTACGCAAGGAAGAGAAGACCGAGAGTAACCGTCAGAAGACGCTGCAGCGCGAACTCGAGTGGATCCGCATGAGCCCCAAGGCGCGCCACGCCAAGGGTCAGGCCCGTATCAATTCTTACGAGAAGCTGCTCGGCCAGGAAGCCGCCGAGCGCGAGAGCGACATGGAGATCTACATTCCGCCCGGGCCACGACTCGGCAGCATCGTCGTTGAAGCGAAGGATGTCTCCAAAGGCTACGGTGACAAGCTGCTCTATGAGAACCTGAATTTCATGCTGCCGCCCGGCGGCATTGTTGGTGTAATCGGTCCCAACGGCGCCGGCAAGACCACCCTGTTTCGCATGATTACCGGTCAGGAACAGCCCGATAGCGGCAGTTTCAAAGTCGGCGATACGGTCAAGCTTGCCTATGTCGATCAGGATCGTTCGCTTGATGGCAACAAGACTATCTTTGAAGAGATCACCGGTGGTCAGGAGCAGATGATGCTCGGCAGCAAGCTGGTCAACTCGCGCGGCTACGTGGCCCGTTTCAACTTCTCCGGCGGCGATCAGCAGAAGAAGGTTGGCGTGCTCTCAGGCGGCGAGCGCAATCGCGTGCATCTCGCCAAGATCATGCGCGAGGAGTCGAACGTGTTATTGCTTGACGAGCCAACCAACGACCTTGACGTCAACACCCTGCGGGCCCTTGAAGAAGCAGTCGAGAACTTCGCAGGCTGTGCCGTGGTCATCAGTCACGATCGCTGGTTTCTCGACCGTATCGCCACCCACATTCTTGCTTTCGAAGGCGATAGCCAGGTCGTCTGGTTCGAGGGGAATTATTCGGAGTATGAAGAGGATCGCAAAAAACGTCTTGGCAAGGATGCCGATCAGCCACACAGGATTCGGTATCGTAGCCTGACTCGCCAGTAAGTAGTCTGATTCGCCAGTAAAGGGCCTGTTCTGCAGGCAAACAAATCTGACAGCAAATGAGAGTCAGGAGTGATAAATGACTGCATATCTTGTGGGACATATCACGGTAAAAGATGACGAACTTTGGCAGCAATACGTATCAGGGGTACAAGAATCAATTTCTCCTTTTAATGCCAAAGTTATTTTTAGAGGACAACTTGTCGAAGTTCTCGCCGGGCAACATGAACACGACCTTGTTGTCGTTATCGAATTCCCTGACCAATCTGCATTGGATCATTGGTTCAATTCCGAAAAGTACCAATCATTGATTCCTCTTCGGGATAAGGCAGCGAAGGTTGTTATCACGACTTATAAGGTCTAACCTGAATCAGTAATGGGTATCTCCCATGATAAAAACGACACAAGAAGAGAGCAAAACCTGGATCGAAAAGGTCGTCCGCGACTTCTGTGCTTCACCGGCTAACAGCCTGGAGAACGGCACCGGTGAGCCGGCCTGGGGTGAACCGCAGTTTGCTTACGCTCGTGGCGACGACCCTCTCTTCGACCGGGTGAAGGCTGATATCGGCCCTTTTTACTGGACTCCTGTCGAGGCGTACAGGCTCTCTTACCCCGATACGGATATTGATCCCGCCGAACTGGCAATTATTTGCTACATTCTCCCCCAGACGGAAGCAACCCGTCTCGATCAGTGCGCAGAGACCGAGGTGCCGGCCGAGCGTTGGGCGCGTTCGCGCTTTCAGGGCGAGGATTTTAACTGTGCCCTGCGCCTGCACCTGGCTGAGCAGCTGACGAAGGCCGGTTACCCGGCCGTGGCACCAGAACGATTGGCCGATTTTGCTTACCAAAAAAGCAAACGTTTCGGCCTTGCCTCTAACTGGTCGGAACGACACACTGCCTGGATTGCCGGACTTGGTACCTTCGGCTTGTCTGACGGCCTGATCACTCGGGTGGGTAAGGCGGTACGTTTCGGTTCGGTGGTCGTAAAAATTGACCTTGAAGCGACTTCTCGTCTTTATGTCGGCCATCAGGACTGGTGCCTCTGGTATGCGAAAGGGACCTGCGGTGCCTGTGTGAAACGCTGCCCGGTCGATGCGATCAGCGAAGAAGGCCACGATAAGCCGAAATGCTTTGACTACATCCGGAACGTTACTGCGCCTTACGTTAGCAAAAACTACGGCACGGGAGCCACTCCCTGCGGTCTCTGCCAGGTGAAGATCCCCTGCGAAGCCAGATCGCCGATTTAAGTTGTTCTGATTATCGAAGATCAACAACCATGATAAGATGTAAGCGTGAGGATTATTAGAAAACAAATTATACAAAGCACCTGCTTAGCACTCGTCGGTCTATTTCTGATAATACCGTCAATCAGCAGTGCGGAGAGCTTTGACCACGAGCATGGCGCCTGGAATTTGCTTCTGCAGGAAAATGTCCGTTGGGATCTCAACCGAACCTCCTCCCAGGTTGATTATGACCAGCTCAAAAGTAACCGTGCATCTCTAGACCGATATCTCGATAAACTTTCGGCGGTCAGCCGAGCCAAGTTCGAGAATTTCAACCGTGATCAGCAGTTGGCGTTTTTGATCAACGCTTACAACGCCTTTACTATCAAGCTGATTCTTACTGAGTACCCGAACCTCGAATCGATCAAGGATCTTGGCTCCCTTTTTTCCTCGCCCTGGAAGAAGAAGTTCTTCCGCCTGCTAGGTGAAGCGCAATCTCTCGATGGCATTGAGCACGGTCTGATCCGTGGCTCCGGACGCTACAATGAACCGTTGATCCATTTCGCTGTCAACTGTGCCTCCATCGGATGCCCGGCGCTGCTTGACGAAGCTTACGTGGATAAAAAACTGGATCAGCAACTGCTTGAAAGCACTCGCAGCTTCCTTAACGATCACAGCCGTAATCGCTTCAATGCCGACAATGGTACTCTCGAGATATCAAGCCTCTTCGACTGGTACGCTGAAGATTTCGCCAAGGGCTGGCGTGGTTATGATTCGTTACATGATTTCTTTCGTACTCATGCTGATTGGATTTCTGATGGTTCAGCAGATGCCGGGCGGCTGGTTGAAGGATCGCTGAAAGTTGAGTTTCTTGATTATGATTGGAAACTCAATGTTTTGAAGTAGGTGATGCTTTTTGCCTTTTTTGTTTTTGGGTTTTGACCTTTCAATCCTCCTGTCTGTTGCAGGAAACGGGCAGTAGGGTTGTAAATCAAACCCAAAGCAAATCTATTCAAGAATGAATCTAGGTAATCACAAACGTAAGTGGACATCCCCTACGTTCACTCCCCAAGTACCTCCCTCGATTTATAAATCATCTGGTCTTTACTCTTCGACCCACTAGTGACTGTCCCTGCAAGAAGGTTAATGAAATAGAAAGCAACGACAATAAAAAAACAAAACACTACCAATTTGAACATCCCTTTAGGTTTAAAATAGAAAAGGGCCACCACGACACCACCGAAAGCGACGGCGATGATTGGATTGGTTTGAAAAAAAGCAAGCATGTTTTGTAGCTGTTCTTCGACCATTGTGTCTTCTCTAAAATCGTAGGTGGAACCGGTCTCCGGTGGGCGTGCCGATGTCCTCGAAAAATTCATCTTCACTGAAAGAGACAGCCAGATCTGGTTTGCCGAGGAACTTGATAAAACAGGAAAACAGTTCCATTTTAAAGGTTCTGCGTGGTTTTCCAAGTAAAAACAGGTTATGCAGGTGAGAAAGAGCTGGCAATTGACGATGATATTATCCAGATGAAGTACTGCTTTTCGGTAGTTGCATGGATAATACTGCGGAAGCCAGAACAAACAGCATGGATATCCAGAGACAGCCGGCGAGTCCGGCCATTTGAAAAACGACCCCAGAAAGGAGGGTGCCGATCAAGCGCCCGGCGGCATTGGCCATGTAATAGAAGCCGACGTCCATGGCCACCTGGTCATTACTTGAATAGGCCAGAATCAAGTAGCTGTGCACTGCTGAGTTGACGGCAAAGATCAAACCGAAAAGCCCCAGGCCGCCGACAACCACCAGCCAGGGTGAGAGTTCGGCGTGAACGCCGATGGCAATCAGCGCCGTCAGTCCGGTGAGCAGGAAGGCCACGATGCTGGCAGTTCCGCCACATGGTGTGCCGTTGGCCAGGAAAAGTTTAAGCAGTTTCGGTGCCAGCGCCTGCACCGCACCGTAGCCTATTACCCAGAGCGCCAGGAATCCTCCGATTTCAGGGTGCGACCAGTTAAGTGACGAGGCCAGAAAGATCGGCAGGCCGACCACAAACCAGATGTCGCGTGATCCGAAGAGGAAGAGGCGGGCGGCAGAAAGGATGTTGATCTTGCGGTCCTTGGCAAGAATGTGTGAAAACTTGGTTTTCTGTCTGGTCTGTCCCATCTCCCCGGGTAGCTTGACGACTGCAAAAATCAGGATAACAGCCAGACTGCCAGCCATCAGCAGTAGCGCACCATGAAAACCGAGCCAAGTGAGCAGAACTCCGCCAAGAAAAAACCCGACACCCTTGAGGGCATTTTTTGAACCGGTGAGAATTGCCACCCATTTGAAGAGAGTTGATTCGGCATCACCAGGGACCAGTAACTTGATGGCGCTCTTGGAGCTCATCTTGGTCAGGTCTTTGGCGATTCCGGAGAGGGCTTGGGCACCCATGACGTAGGCGACCGAGAGGCTGGTTGACCAGGCTGGGTTGAGCATAGCCAGCATGACCAGGGCTACCACCTGTAGTGCCAGTCCGGCAAACAGGGTGATTTTTAAACCAATGTGGGAAGCCAGCCAGCCGCCGATGAGGTTGGTGATAACACCGAAAAATTCGTAAAGGAGA
The DNA here is from genome assembly GCA_030614505.1 of Desulfuromonadales bacterium. GTDB lineage: Bacteria > Desulfobacterota > Desulfuromonadia > Desulfuromonadales > BM103 > M0040. The sequence goes on along the minus strand of JAUWTX010000070.1, from coordinate 1,034 downwards.
AAGAGGAGGGCGATCTGGGTCGGCGTATAACCCAACTGGTAGAAATGCAGCAGCACCAGCATACGCAAGGCGCCGTCGGTCAGAGTGAAGCCCCAGTAGGCTCCAGTCACCAGAGAATAATTGCGCAGATCGTTCATAAACTATCCAAGCGAACGTGCGACTTTGCTGCAGAGTTCCATCAAGCGGTGGACATAGCCAATCTCGTTATCATACCAGACCAGCAGCTTGAGTTGCGTGTCATCGACGACCATGGTTGACAGGGCGTCGACGATGGCCGAGCGCGGATCACCTTTGAAGTCAATGGAGACTAGCGGCCGCTCTTCGACACCGAGAATCCCCTGCAGTTCATTAGCGGCGGCTTCGCGGAAGAGCTGATTGACCTGTTCGGCAGTGACTTTCTGATGCATCTCGAAAACGGCATCGGTGATCGAGGCGTTCAAAAGCGGCACCCGCACGGCATGGCCATTGAGTTTACCCTTGAGCTCCGGGTAGATCATGGTGATGGCCGTGGCCGAGCCGGTGGTGGTCGGGATCAGGGAGAGGCTGGCGGCGCGGGCTCGGCGCAGATCCTTGTGCGGAGCGTCGACAATCGTCTGGGTGTTGGTCTGGTCGTGAATGGTGGTGATCACGCCATGGGTGATGCCGATCTGTTCGTGCAGGACCTTGACCACCGGTGCCAGGCAGTTGGTCGTGCAGGAGGCGGCGGTGAGAAGATGATGATGCTCAGCCCGGTAGAGATTGTCGTTGACCCCCATGACGACATTTAAAGCACCTGCCTTGACCGGAGCAGCGACAATGACCTTCCGGGCCCCGTTTTCGAAGTGGGGTGCCAGTTCCCGGGTGGTGCGGAATGTCCCCGAGGCTTCGATGACGATGTCGACATTGTAAGCCTCCCAGGGGATTTCTGCCGGCCGTGTAAATTCACTGAAGCTGACTTCTTGACCATCAATCTGGATGACTTTTTCTGCGGCGCGAATATCACGCTGCCAGCGCCCATGTACGGATTCGAACTCCAGCAGGTGAGCTGCGGTTTC
>JAUWTX010000056.1 GCA_030614505.1 Desulfuromonadales bacterium | reverse complement strand
TGGCAGCAGGGAGCGCATCTTCAGCGGCGCCAACTTGCCATTGACGCGAATCTGTGGCGGTGTCCCGGTGGTAATATGAAGATCGGACGCTCCAACTTCCACCATGTGCTTGAGCATTTGCTGAATCGAAAATTCTGCCATAAGTCACCTGGGGCAATGTGGCGCGTGGCGCGTGGCGCGTGGCGCGGAAATCTTTGGGGGCTATCCCCTCAGTTTAATCTGATCTACTAAATCTTCGCCGCAGTTGTTTCTGTGCTTCTTCAAGTTTTTTCCCGCCGCGCGCTACTCGCCACGCGCCACCGAAAAAGCTAGTCATCAGCAATAGTACAACGTAGAGTTTCTTCAAACGAAGTGACTTTTTCAGCCATTTTCGTCAGTGCCGCCTGGCGCATTGTTTTCACTCCGAGGCGCATCGATTCTCGTTTCAATTCTGCTGTGTTGGCACCAGCCAGAATCAACTCGCGCAACTCTTCGAACAACGGCATAACCTGGTAGAAGCCTACACGACCCTTGTATCCGGTATCGTTGCATTTTGCGCAGCCCTCACCTTTATAACAGACAAAATCATCAACCTGGTCTTCGGGAATCCCGGCCTGAAGGAGGGTCTCCTTGGGAATATCTTCTGGAACCATACATTCCTTACAGAGTCGTCGTCCAAGACGCTGACCGGTAATAAGGTTAACGGCAGAGGCGACCAGGAATGGTTCAATACCCATATTAAGAAGACGGTTAACGGTGCTGGGGCAATCATTAGTGTGCAGCGTAGAAAGCACCAGATGCCCTGTCAACGCTGCTTTAACGCCGATCTCTGCCGTTTCGAAGTCACGAATCTCACCGATCATGATGATATCCGGATCCTGACGCAAAAAGGAACGCAGGGCAGCAGCAAAGTTGAGACCGATCTCTTCATGCATCTGGACCTGGTTGATCCCGGCAAAGTTGAATTCCACCGGGTCTTCGGCAGTCGAGATGTTTTCTGTGGGCGTATTCAGCTCGCCCAGCGCAGAATAGAGAGAAACCGTTTTACCGGAACCGGTCGGTCCGGTGACCAGAACCATGCCGAACGGTTTGTGAATCTGTTCCTTGAACCACTTCAGTGACTGCTCCTCGTAGCCGAGCTTGGTCATGTCGAGTTGCAGGTTAGATTTATCAAGCAGACGCAGAACAATCTTTTCGCCAAACAGAGTCGGCAGGCAGCTGACGCGGTAGTCCATGTCCCTACCGCCGGGCAGTTTAATCTTGATACGGCCATCCTGAGGCAATCGACGCTCAGAGATATCCATTTCCGACATAATCTTGATGCGCGAGGTCATGGCATTCTTCAACTTCAACGGCGGCTTCATGACCTCGTGTAACACACCATCAATACGATAACGAACGCGGAAAGACTTTTCATAGGGCTCGATATGAATGTCGGAGGCACCTTTCTTGATAGCATCCGTCAGAACCAGGTTGACCAGTTTGACAACCGGAGCATCCTCGCTGGCTTTCTCCAGTTCACCGGCATCGATTTCATCGTCGTCGTCAATGACCTCAAGGTCAATATCGTCGAGGTCGCCCATGACATCGTCGAAGGAAGCGCCTTGGTCGTAGTACTTGTCGATCGCCGTTTTGACACTCGCTTCGGCGGCCACAACAACTTCGACGTTGTAGCCGGTCATGAACTTGATGTCGTCAATGGCAAAAATATTCGATGGATCAGCCATACCTACGATTAATGTCGAACCAGCACGGTTGACCGGAACCAGCATATATTTCTGCGCGACTTCGGCAGGAATCAGCTTGATGACGCTTTCGTCTATTTCAAATTCACTGAGATTGATGGAAGGAACGCCATACTGGCGTGACAGGAAGGCCGCAAGATCTTCTTCTTTCAGGTAGCCGAGTTTGACCAGACTGGCACCCAGACGTCCGCCACTGGTTTTCTGCTCTTCGAGAGCCTTGGCGAGTTGTTTCTCGTCGATTAATTTATTGCGAACCAGCAGTTCGCCGAGCCTATTAGCAGCCATAAAAGATTATCTTCTCCCCCACGGAATTTAATTCTCGCATTCTAGCTAATGCGTCTGAGACCTGTCAAGCAATCCCATCAAGCACCCTACGCATAAGATGCCCCTCCGGAGCGCTGCCAAACCAGAGTTGAAATGCGGCCTCACCTTGGGCAGATAACATCCCCAAGCCATCAGCGACCGACAACCCTCTGTTACGCGCTTCACGAAATAACGGTGTCGGTTCAGAAGCATAAACCATATCGAAAACCGCGCCACCAGACTTAACGCAACCCGTAATGTGAAAATCGAACGCATCCCCTTTGAGGCCAACTGCTGATGTATTGACCAGCAAGTCAACCGGTTCGGAGCATTCGGTTACCAGAGACCGGGCTAATTCATACTCAGCAAAAGCCGTGCCCGGAAAGTTTGCAACCATTTCTTCAATCAGCCCCAGCGATCTCTCCCGGGTACGGTTAGCGATGCCAATCCACGCAACCTGTGCCTGGCAAAGAGCAACTAATGCTGCCCGGCACGCACCTCCAGCACCGACAAGAAGAACGCGGAGCCCGGCAACATCCACGCCAAGCTCCTGTTTCAGCGCACTCAGCAAGCCGATGCCGTCCGTATTATAGCCTTTAAGGTGGCCATTCTCATTGACGATTATATTGATTGCTCTGATCAGGGCCGCCTGTTTATCCAGTTCGTCAACAAGGTGACAGGCCGCCTCCTTGTGTGGAATTGTCAGGTTGACTCCCCGCAGAGCCATGGCACGGATACCGGCAACTGCGTCACATAACTGTGTTGCAGTGACATGAAATGGCACGTAGACCGCATCGAGGCCACTGGCTTTAATCGCCGCATTCTGCATACGCGGAGAAAGCGAATGTTCAACCGGATCGCCAAAGATACCAACAACTTCTGTTTTACCGCTCAGCTGCATTTCACTTTTTTCCGCTCGGAACCAAAGGAAGTCAAGTCCGGCAGTCTCCTAAATACTCACGATATTCGACCACCTGTGAGTCGGCAAGCAGTTCACGGGCTCGCTCAATATCAGCGACAACAGCTTCCTGTAATGACTCTACTGAAGGGAACCGTTGCTCATCACGCAGACGTTCAACAAAATAGATTCTCAAGCGTTCGCCATAAAGATCGCCCTGGAAGTCCAACAGATGAATCTCCAGAGTCGGCGCGCTGCCGGCAAACGTTGGCCGTCGACCGATATTGATAACACCGTCGTAGTTGTCCTCATGCCATTTAACTTTCACGGCATAGACACCATCACGCGGCAGAATTTCTTTTTGCGTGACCAGATTGGCTGTCGGAAAACCGAGTTTACGCCCCCGGCCGTCACCATGAACAACCTCTCCATCCAGGGTGAAGTTGCGGCCAAGGATATTAACTGCATCAGCCACCCGTCCCTCCTTCAGAAACTGGCGGATCGCTGTTGAACTGTGTGCCTGTTGTTCAGCACGTATCGGCTCCAGCACCTCAAGGGTGAAGTTATGCAACTTGGCCTGTGCCGCGAGAAAATCCGTATTGCCCTGACGATTGCGACCAAAAGCATAATCATAGCCGACTATCAGATGCTGAACGCCCAGTTTGTCGACCAGGATTTCCCGGACAAAATCCTCGGCCGGCAGCTCCGACAATTGCCGGGTAAAGTTCAGGATTACCAACAAGTCGACACAGGAAGCAGCCAGGAGGCGAACCTTCTCCTCAGGAGTATTCAGTCGTAAAGGAGCCTTATCGGGAGCCAGAAGGCACAATGGATGCGGCTCAAAGGTGACCACCACCGCCGTACCCTTCAATTCATGCGCCTTATCGACAACCCGTCGGAAAATCTCGCGATGACCAAGATGAACCCCGTCGAAATTACCAATAGTCAAGACTGTTCGGCGGGGTGGTTCATTCAAACTGTCAAGATCTCTTACGACCTGCATTTTCTCTCCGACTCCCACGCTTCGCACCACGCGCCTTTGGCCTGGATTTTCCACGGCCCTCATACCGCGTCCCGAGTCCCTGATTTTTCCCTTCGACCAGGCGAAAATCAATTTCCCTGCGGTCGAGATCAACTTTGTGAACACGCACCTCAATCAGCGCGCCAATGCTGAATTCTCGGCGACGATTCATGCCGATCAGACGATGCCGCTCCTCTTCGTACTGGTAGAAATCATCATCAAGACTGGAGACATGCACCAATCCTTCCACAAAAACATCCAGCAGTTCAACAAAGAACCCGAAGGCGTGTACCGAGGTTACCATGCCACGATATGTTTCACCCACTTTATCCTCGATGAATTGACATTTTTTGAGATCGACAATGTCACGTTCTGCGTCCATCGCTCGCCGCTCTGTTGTTGAAGAGATCCGGGCAATTTCTTCCAAAGACACTTCGCTACTCTGCTTTGTTCCTTTCCGTCCCAAAAGCTGTTGTTTCAGGATACGGTGTACCGCCAGATCCGGGTAGCGTCGGATCGGCGAGGTAAAGTGACAGTAATTGTCTGCTGCCAGACCAAAATGCCCCAGGTTGTTTATCGAATAATACGCCTGAGGCAGACTGCGCAACAGCACATGGTTGATAACATGCTCTTCCGGCTGCCCGGCAACTCGAGCAAGAAGTTCCTGTAACTGTTTCGGCTTCACACCTTCAACCGGCAGGGAGATCCCCTGGTTGAAGTAAGCTATAAACTCCTGAAAAGCAGCCATTTTGCCTTCACTAGGGGCCTCATGGACCCGGAATATCATTGGCTCACGTTGCTGCACCAACCAGGCGGCGACCGCCTCATTGGCCGCCAGCATGAATTCCTCAATGAGACGATGTGCCAGGTTACGCTCAGAGCGTACGATATTCTCCAGGCGACCCTGCGAATCAAGATGGACTTGCACCTCGGGAAGGTCAAAATCAAGACTGCCGCGCTGCCGGCGGGATTCAATACGCAGTTCAGTAAGTTCCCGCATGATTTCAAGATCTCCAACTAAATGTTGTTGTGCTGACCTGGCCTCAAGATCTTCCTCAACCAGAACAGCAGCAACCTCAGTGTAGGTCAGTCGCGCCCGACTGCGAATAACTGCCTGGCAAAAACGCAACCCGACGCGATTTCCGGAAACGTCGAAATCAAGCTCTGCGACCATAACCAGTCGATCGACCTGTGGGTTGAGTGAACAGATACCGTTACTCAAAGTTTCAGGGAGCATCGGCAGACAGGCCCCGGGGAAATAAACGCTGGTGCCACGCTGCAGAGCCTCCTTATCGATGACACCACCAACTGCAACATAGTGGGCAACATCGGCGATAGCAACCCATAGCCGATAGCCTTTATCGCCCCTGCCTTTATCACCCCTGCCCTTATCAAGCCTGGCGATAGCAACAGCATCGTCGAAATCCTTCGCCGTCTCACCGTCAATTGTCATAAAATTCAGATGGCGCAGATCCTCACGCCCCGACATTTCCTGCTTGCTGATCTGCAGAGGAACCTTACCGGCCTCAGACATGGCCTCCGGAGAGAATTCATAAGGGAGGTTAAACTGGATTGCAGCAATTCTGATTTCAACATCCGGGTCTGCAGCATCGCCGAGCACTTCAGTGATTCGGCCAACAGCACCACGAGAATGCCCCGGATAGATTTCAATCTCAGCCACTACCATTTGACCGGGTCTGGCATCACCGGTAGCACCGGGAGGAATCAGAAGGTCATCCCGGAGGTGCGGATCTGCCGGTGAAACATAGCCCACACCATGGTCTGTGAGATAACGCCCGACCAAAGTCTGATGAGCTCTCTGCTCGACACGGATAACCCGCCCTTCCGGGCGACCGGTACGCAGTGAACGTTCCAGCCGGACAACCACCATGTCACCATGCATTGCCGGTCGAATATGTCTCGCCGGGACAAAGACATCCTGAGCTTTACCATCAACCGGGACAACAAAACCGTACCCGTCACGATGCACACTAAGCGTTCCAACAACCAGGTTGACCTTCCCCGGCAAGGCAAAGCGCCCACCTTTAAGCTGCACCAGGAAGCCTTCCTTCACCATACGCTTCAAACTTTTGCCGACCGCCTTGCGTTCACCAGCACTCAGATCAAGCGTCTCCTGAATCTCTTTGAGACTCAAAGGACGATTGGCACGCTGTTGCAGCAGGGTGAGGATATCGTTGAGATCCATCTTGCTCGTAATCCATTGTCTCGATTGATGCGGTTCGTGCCTCACCACATCCTGCGCTTATAAAAAAACGCCTCCAGAAATAGAGGCGTTTTAAAATCATTTCGTTGTCGGTGCCGCCGGTTCCTGGGGTGGCGTATTGCCACGCGCCCAGATGTGCTGGCCGAACTTGCGATAGCCATGAACATTATAAAGACGCATATCCTGTTCCGGATCGGTCTCCATAATTTCACCGTTCAAGAGCGGCTTGAGATATTTCGCCAGGACAGCTCCGCCACCACCAGTAATTATCATGGCATCAATATCCCAATCATCAACCCAGAGACGATCTACCTCGTTGGCGATCGATGTTGCCAACTGGCCAAACACCTGCTCAGTCAGGCTTTTGAGATCGTATACTTTGCCACGGATCTTGATACTGCCACTATCGATCGCTTCATAGAGGCGATAAAGCTCGACATTAACACCGCTGTTTTCACGTAGTTTGGTTGCAATTACGTTAAAAGCCCTGGCAATTCCGGAATCCGTGGTGCGACTGCCACGCTCGGAATAACGCATTTTGTCGGAGATTGTGTAGTCGGAGGTTCTGAAGCCGACATCAATAATGCCGATTTTGTCCTTGACCAGACGCTTGTCGCCCATTTCGCCGAGATCGTTAAGCATCAGGTTGAAAAGAGAACCGAAAGGCTGCGGTACAACCCGAACTTTATTAATACTGATCGACTTCTCTTCCCGTTTGCCGTCGGCATCAATCAGAGTAACCTTATGTTCACCGACCAACAGTTTAGCCAGTTCATCTTTGTACTTCTGATAATAGCCAATCGGCAAGCCAGTCACCAAATTGACCGGGACAAAGCCTTTGACCAGTTGGGCCGTAGCCGCAAGAGCAAAAACCTTGGCGAATTTGTTTATGAATTGCGCCTGATCGAGAGTAAAGAAACGCACGTTGCTTTGACGTTCAGCCAGTTCACCGACAAAATAGGGCTTGTCATCGACTTCTATCTGCAGATGGCTATCTTCCACATCACCAGCAGCAATCATTTTTTCTCTGAACTGGATATCAGTTGCTTCACCAAGCACTGACTTGAAGATCAGCTCCTGCTTGCCGTTGATCGCCTTCGTGAACCCAAAACCGATGTCGATTCCCAGAATTTCCACTCACTCCTCCTTCTTCAGGGGCTCGCGCCTTTATTGTTTCGAGGAAGAGCCCCACCCGGCCAAGGAAGGTCCCCACCCAGCAGCCAGTTCATTGAGCTTGTTCATTAATGGGCCGACAGACTGCAAGAATCTGTCTTCATTAAAAACGACGTAAAAGTTTATTGACTATAGGTAATTACAAAACGGGTTGCAAGAGCTTCCTATACCTTGCGTACAAAAATCTCACTGGCAAGTTCACCGTCAACAGCAAATTCCGAATAGCCGACTTTGAAAATATAGGAAGGAAAAGTCCGGGTCACCTCCAGATTGCTGCCAGGGAGAACACCCATACTCATCATTTTGTGCATTTTGCTGACATCACTGGCGGCAAGATAGGCGATCTCGCCCTTCTCTCCAGCCTTGAGTTCTGTCAGAGCGACAACCCCGACCTCCCCTTCCTGGCGTGCCTGCTCACAGCAGGTCCCTGGCGGAATCGGCTTACCGTGCGGACAGGTGGTCGGATGATTGAGTAACGTACAGATCTTGGTATCGACACCGTGATGCAACAGGTGTTCGAATTCACAGGCTCTGGCATCGGCAGAAGCATCTTTGATATCGAGGATGTCCATCATCAAGCGCTCGGCCAGACGATGACGACGTACTGTCATACGTGCCTCTTCACGCCCCTCTTTGCGTAAAAGAACCCGCTCCCCGCGAATTTCTATGTAGGCAAGTCCAGACAGCTCAGACAATCCCTCGTCATCAGGACCAATCCCAAGGGTATCAAAATGAGCTGCATTCTCTCCCTCTTCCACCGTGGCAATCCATAGAGATTCCAGAATCTCGTCAGCTTTGTCCGTGATTTTCATATATCAAGACCTTTCTTTCCACTTAATATTGTAATTTGTCTTCTGGCTCAAGTCCAAGTCCCCAGTCCCTAGTCCCCAGCTCTCACTCTTTATCTTTACCGCCTTTCAGCAGTTTGTCCAGAAACTCAGACACAACCGGATTCTCCTGGCCACAATAGGGGCAATGGATTTTCCGGCAACCACCGATACATGCTCCACACGCTTCCTCACGCAACATCTCGGGTGTCAGTTCATGTTCACAAAAGGCACACTTCATAAAATCCCCGTCATCAGCAGAAACTGGTTGAGGGACCAACCCACGCTGAAAGCCAGGCCTGTAACCACAAAGAAAATCATCAGTGCCGTGCGCCAGCCACGCTCTCTCTGCATAACCAGAAACTGCGCGACACAGGGAACAAACAGGGTCAGGGTAACGGCAGCAACCGTCAACTGCACCGGATCCAGCAAACCCTCGGTCTGTAGATCATAAAGACCGGCAGCACCGAAATCCCGCCGGAAAAAACCTAAAATAAATGCTGTCGAAGCTTCACCGGGCAGCCCGAGAAGTCGCATGACCGGATCAAACATCTCGACCAGCCACTCCAGGGCACCGCTCAATTTGCCAGCCCATAACAACACCGAAGCAATCATGAAAAGCGGAAAAATTTCCAGGAAGTACCACTGCATGCGGGTCAGGGTTTTGACCATGACATTCTGCAGTTGCGGCAGGCGCATCGGTGGGATTTACATATAGAACATCGGTCGTTCGCCAGGACCAACCTGAGCAGCAAGAAAGCCGATCAGCAGAAAGACACCCACCATGCAGGCGAGCCAGAACATCAAGGCCCCCGGCACACCGGATAGAAGCCCCAGGATAACCCCCATCTGGGCGCTGCAGGGTATGGCAAGAGCGAGCAGGAGGGTGGCAATAACCCGCTCCCTGGTCGACTCCAGTGTCCGGGTAACAACTGTCGCCATAGTGTCGCAGCCAAAACCAAGCACCATCGGGATAACAGCCCTGCCATTTAGACCGATCCTTTTAAAGACCCGGTCAACCAGCATAGCCAGCCTCGGGAAATAGCCGCTGTCTTCTATCACAGCAAAAGCAATAAAGAAGGTTCCGACGATCGGCAGAATGATGGCCACAGCATAGCGCACCCCTAAAGTGAACAGGCCGTATTCACCAACCAGAAGTTCGTTGAGCCAATACCAGGGGATATATTGCTCACACCAACCGATCACCCAGGGGTTGAGATACTCTTCAAAAATAC